>DATDBV010000440.1:0-7038 GCA_036524715.1 Nakamurella sp.
GTCGATCAGCTACTTCACCTTCAACCAGTTCGGTTTCGGCAAGTACGGGTACGCCTCCGCGGCCAGTTACGTGTTGTTCGTGGCGATCGCCCTGCTCAGCCTGGTCCAGTTCCGAGCCCTGCGATCCAAGGACTGAGGCGCTCACCCCGATGACAATCTCCGAAGACACTCCTCTGGCACTGGAACCCGGCGCCGGCGCCCGCCCGACGAAGAACCGACAGGCAGACAAGCCCTCACGTCGAAGGCTTCTCACCTACGCGGTGCTGGTGATAGCCGTCGTGGCCACCCTGCTTCCGTTCGTCTGGATGCTGCTGGGTTCGCTCAAGACAGACGGCGAGATCCTGCGCAATCCCTCCGGTTTCCTACCCGAGGATCCGACACTGGCGAACTATTCGACATGGTTCACCGACCTCAACTTCGACACCTTCTTCGTCAACAGCCTCATCGTGGCCGTGGTGACCGTGCTGGGCAATCTCCTGTTCTGCTCGATGATCGGCTACGCCCTGGCGAAGATCGAGTTCGCCGGCAAACGATTCCTGTTCCTGCTGGTGATGCTCACCCTGATGGTGCCCGGGGTGGTCACATTCGTGCCGCTGTTCGTCCTGGTCAGCAAGATGGGACTGCTCAATACCTACCCGGCGCTGATCCTGCCGTTCCTGACCTCGCCGCTCGGGGTCTTCCTGATGCGGCAGTTCATGATGGGCATCCCGGACGCGCTGATCGAGGCGGCCCGGATCGACGGTGCCGGTGAGTTCAGGATCTTCGCCCGGGTGGTGATGCCGTTGTGCGGCCCGCCGCTGGCAACACTGGGCATCCTGACGTTCCTCGGCTCCTGGAACAACTTCCTATGGCCGTTGGTCGCCGCGCAGAGCGAGGATATGTACACCCTGCCGGTCGCGTTGGCGCTGTACTCCACCGGGGAGAGCGCCACGAAGTACGGCCTGCTGCTGGCCGGCTCCGTGCTGGTCATTGCGCCCATCGTGCTGTTGTTCGTTCTGCTGCAACGGTTCTTCATCCAAAGCGTCGCCACCGCCGGGGTGAAGTAGTCGACACGGAGGTCGCACAGTCGGACCGACCGATCACCATTTTCAGATTGCGAGTCTTCATGACCCCCCCAGCGGTGATGCGCTTTCCGGACGGCTTCCACTGGGGCGCGGCCACCGCCGCGCACCAGATCGAGGGAAACAACATCAACAGCGACTGGTGGCAGCGGGAACACACCCCCGGCAGCGGCATCGCCGAACCCAGCGGCGACGCCTGCGACAGCTACCACCGGTACCGCGAGGACATGGCGTTACTCGCGCAGTCCGGGCTGGATACCTACCGGTTCAGCCTGGAGTGGTCCCGGATCGAACCCGAACCGGGATTCGTTTCCCGCGCACAGATCGACCACTACCGGCGAATGGTGGCCGCCTGCCACGAGTTCGGTCTCACCCCGATGGTGACATTGCTGCACTTCACCGTGCCCCGCTGGATGGCCGCTCAGGGCGGCTGGCGGCACCCGGACGCCGTCGAGAAGTTCGCCCGGTTCACCGAGATCGCCCTGCCGGTGGTGTCCGACGGCGTGGAGTGGGTCTGCACCATCAACGAACCGAACATCATGTCGATGATCCACGGCCGGCGGGAGAATGATCTGGTCGCCGCCTCGTTGCCCGCACCGGACCAAGCCATCTCGGAAGTGCTGACCCGGGCCCATTCTCGCTCCCGGGAAGTGCTCACCGCGATCCCCGGGATCAAGTCGGGCTGGTCGGTTGCCACCCAGGCCTTCCACGCCGAACCAGGGTGTGAGCAGGCCACCAAGGACTACGGACACCCCCGGGAGGACTTCTTCCTGGAAGCGGCCCGCGGTGACGACTGGGTCGGCGTACAGGCCTACACCCGCACCTTCATCGGACCCGACGGGCCAAGGCCGATCCCGGACGGCACCGAAACCACCTTGACCGGCTGGGAGTACTTCCCGCCGGCGCTGGGCATCGGCGTCCGCAACGCCTGGGAGCTCACCGCTGGCGTACCGATCTTCATCACCGAAAACGGCATCGCCACTGCCGACGACGCCCGCCGTATCGACTACACCCGCGGCGCACTCACCGGGCTGCACGCGGCGATGGCCGACGGCATCGACGTCCGCGGTTACCTGCACTGGTCGGCGTTGGACAACTACGAATGGGGCTCCTACCGGCCCACCTTCGGACTCATCTCCTGGGACACACAGACCTTTGCCCGCACCCCGAAGCCGAGCCTGACCTGGCTGGGCGGGGTTGCCCGGTCGAACGAACTGTCGGCAGAAGTGGGCACGCTCACCACCGCCGGCGTGGGCACCGGCTGACCGCATCGATCTCTTCCGCGAACCTCGGCTGGCCGGTTTCGCTTCCTCACCCGCGGACCACCGCACCCAAAAAGGAGTCGACAATGGAACTCAACCGGCGCGCGCTGCTGATCGGCGGTGCCGCGGTCGCGGCCACCGGTGTCCTCGGGGGTAGCGGCGCGATCGGAGGCATCGCGCACGCGGCGCCCACGGCGACTGCGCTGCCACCACCGTCGCGGACCGAGATCCGCCGGTGGGCGCGCGACACCTGGGCGTCGATGGTGGCGATGACCGACGAACGAACCGGCCTGACCGCCGACAACATCGACGACGCGCCGTTGAGCAATCCGAATCGCAGCGGCTACACCTCGCCGACCAATATCGGCGGGTATATGTGGAGCGCCATCGTGGCCCGGGAGTTGGGGCTGATCTCCAAGCCAGAATGCAGCAGCCGGATCAGGAAGACCCTGCGCACGCTGCTGACGATGCGGCACCACCAGCCGAGCGGCATGTACTACAACTGGTATGACGAGGCCACCGGCGAGGTACTGACCACCTGGCCGACCGATGGCAACCCGGTGTACCCGTTCCTGTCCAGCGTCGACAACGGTTGGCTGGCCGCCGCCCTGATAGTGGTACAGAATGCAGACCGGCCGACATCTTACCTGGCGCAACAGATCTCGGACCGGATGAACTTCGCCGTGTTCTACAACCCCGATGCGCGGCCAGACCTGCAGGTCGGGTTGCTCCGCGGCGGCTTCTGGGACGGCGTCAAACCCCCGAACGAAACCTCAGCGGTCGAGGGCAACTACCTGGGTTCCGGCCCGAACGTCTGGTACACCGGTTTCCACTACGACACCACGGTCTCCGAGACCCGGATCGCCTCCTACATCGCCATCGCCCGTGGTCAGGTGCCGGCAAAGCACTACTTCGGCACCTGGCGCACCTTTCCCGACGTCGCCTGTGACTGGTCGTGGCAGGAACAACGCCCGGTCGGCGTCACCAGGAACTATCTCGGTATCGACGTCTTCGAGGGCGCCTCACCTACCGGGGGATGCGGATCGTGCCCGGCTGGGGCGGGTCCATGTTCGAGGCCCTGATGCCGGCCATGTTCGTCCCCGAGGAACGGTGGGCTCCGCGGTCCTGGGGCATCAACCACCAGTTGACCGTCCGCGCCCACCGGGAACATGGGCTCGAGGAAGCGAAGACGGCTACTGGGGCTTCTCCCCCGCCAGCGAACCGGGCGGTGGCTACCGCGAGTACGGCGTCGACGCGATCGGGCTGAACCCAGACGGCTACCTGTCCGACGCGGAGAAGACAAACTACGACGCGGGCTACGACGGGTGCCGGGTCGGCACCAACCCGACCCCGGTCTACGGCGACGGAGTCGTCACGCCGCACGCACTGTTCCTGGCCATGCACATCGAACCGCGAGAGGCCTATGACAACCTATTCAAGCTGGTCCGGTTGGGCGCCTACGGCGAGGGCGGATTCTATGATGCCATTGCGGTGAAGTCCCGCACCATTGCCAAGCGGTACCTGGCACTGGACCAGGCGATGGTGATGGGTTCGATCGGCAACGTGTTCGGCGGTCACGTGATCCGCAACGCGTTCGCCACCGGAGACGTTCGACAGCGGATCAAACCGTTGATCGGGATGGAGGAATTCGGCGCCGGCCTCGCCTGAAATCTGACCGATCGAGCCGCGCGATCAGCCGGTGTACGAGGCTCGCCGCTCGAACAGGGCCGGCCAGGAGATCCACCGGTCGGCCTTCACGGATGGACTGACCTGGTTGACCACTCAACGTGGCCTGCTCGCCCCCCGGTGGATCGTCAAGCTCGGCGGATCACCAGACTGCGGTCGCCGAACCTCACCGTCGACCCGTCCGGGACCGGCGTGGCAACGCCGGGGACACACCGCAGATCGACGCCGGCGGTGACCACCAACACACCGTTGGTGGAATGCCGGTCCGTCACCTGCGCGCCGGCCGGCCCGACGTCCAGCATCAGATGTGTCTTGGACACGCTGCGCGTGTCATCGGAAACCGGCACCGTGACGGCCGCAGGTTCGTCGGGCCGGCCACTCGGATCACGCCCCAGGATCACCGGCCCATCCACCGTGAGCACGCGGCCGTCGTCCAGCTCGGCCTGCCACCCAGGCGTGCTTGACGACTGTGGGGTCACCCGCATCCGGGTGTGGTCCAGCGGCTCCGGCTCCGACATCAGCGGCGCGGGAGCCGGTCTCGACGAGCCGATGCCCGGCACCGCCTGGATCAGCGAGGCTGTGGATGTCGGCTCGGCCCACGATGAGTCCTGCGGCGGATCGGGGATCGGGCCGGACGGGGCCGGCGGCGGCGTTGGGGCAGGGGCAGCTCCGCTGGCACCGCCGGCCGCCGATTCGGCCGGGCGGTCACCCCAGGTCGCCGTGGCCGACGCGGGGACCGGTGCCGGCACCGGATCCGGCGCGGGCACGGGTGGCACGTCCCACTCGGGGCGGTCGTCGACGGCCGGCGCCGCCCGCTCCCTTACCGGCTCGTCCGGAACGCCGGTGACGGCGGCCGGCTCGCGCCGGCCGGCCAGCGACAGGCCGGCCGGCGGAGGCGGCGGCGTCCCGGTCACCGCCGCCCGGTACGCGGGCACCGTGGCCCGATCCAGAACGACCGTGTGACAGGCGGAGTCCCACCAGCCCTTGCGGCGCCCGCTGCTGTCCCAGAGCGGGGAGAAGCCGCCGATGCAGCAGGTGACGCCGATCAGCAGGCCCTTGAGCAGCAGCCGGCCCAGGCCAAGTCCGGCGCCCGGTTCCGCACCCGTCGAGTCGCGGACCACGCGGATCCCGAGCATCGCGTTGCCCGGGCTGCTGCCCTTGGCCGCCATCGCCCACAGCACGACGAAATACCCGATCGGACCGATCAGCAGGACGATCAGCGACGTCGACAGCCCACCGCTGGACCGGCCCAGGATCGCTGCGAACAGCGCCGAGTAGCCGACCGCAACGATGATCAGCGAGGGGATGGCGTCGATGATGTACGCGCCGACCCGGCGGCCGAAGGTGGCATACCCGGTGAAGCCGGGCGGGCCATCGAAAGGTGTCGGCCCGGCGGCGGGCTGAGGAGACGGCGGCGGCTGGTTTTCGGGGCTCCCGCCGCCGATGGTGCCGATCATGGCCGGCGGCGGCACCGGGGTCGGTGTCGACGCCTGAGCCGTTGGTGCACCGCACGAACCGCAGTACAGCGCACCCTGTTTCACCACCGATCCGCAAGAGCCGCAGAACGAACCTGAGTTCACCGTCACCCTCATCCTTCGTATCGCCTGCGGATCAGGCGGGCCACTTTCTCATCGAGGCGCCAAGACTCCGATTTCCAACGACCCGATCACTCTGCGCACCAGGGCCAGATCCGGCTCCAGCGCCGGATCGGTGACCGGCCACAGGATGAGCAGGCCCATAAACCGCCCACGCGCGTCCATCACACCGACCGAGGCGACAATCCGCGGGTCACCCGACAGGCCCATGAATCCCACCGCGCATACATATACTTCCCGTCCAGGGGACGAGACAGTACCTTGCGCGATCAGGGCACCCGCCCTCTGATCGACAAAGCGCTGTGCTTGATTCTCCGACCATTCGATGACCTGGCTCAGGTGCTGGACCCGTTTCTCGGGTATGATTGCTATCAGAATGTCGCCGGGGAGGCTGATCTGGTCGGTCCCGGGCCCGGACGATGGATCATCGATGAACATCGAGCCCATCGGGAGCCGCAAAGAACATCCCAGGCCGGAAACCAGGCTCACCGTCGGCTCCGGCCAGGAATCATCCGCGCGTGGCGCGTCGACGCGGTAGTCGCTCATTCTGCATCAGCCCCTCGATGCCGCGAGCCGCGCGACGTTCGGCGCGTAGTACTGGTAGCTCATGTCGTTCGGCGCCTTGTAGAAGGTGGCCACGTTGGTGATGGTCTCGGTCTGCATACCGGCCTTGAGCTTGAATGCGGGATTGTCGACATCCACCACATTGGCCTCGGTCTTGGTCGACGCATCGACCTGTATGACAGCCTGGCCGGCATGGTAGAGCCTTGCCATGTCCTGCGTCGCGGCGTCCTGGTTTCCGGCAGCCGCGTGATTGATGTAGTCCTGGATGAGCGCGGCATTCTCCGGAGTGTTGACGACCTGGATTTTCACGGACCCGTGCACGCCGGCCTCAGCCGAGAACGAACCGGTCAGGGGCGTGCGCGAGGCGTCGACGGCGGCGACCGCACCGGAGTCAGCCCCTCCCCCGAACTTGAGCTTGTCGATACCCATGAAGGTGCCCTGTACCTCAATGGTGACCTTCTTGATATTGTGGCTCGGATCCATGTCCAGCTTCAACTTTGCCTCTCCCCACCCGGAGAATCCAGCACCGTCACCGAGATCGAGCTTCGCCTTGCCACTCACCGCGACCGATGCCGTGGATGAGCCATCGGTGACGTTCTGCTCATAGCTGGCCTCCAGCTTTCCGGATATTTCATTCTTGTTCTGCGTCTCGTACTGACCCTCGATCGAGAAGGTACCTTTCCACTTGTCCTCGTGCCCCGTCGAACCGTGCGCCGCCGCGGCGGCATTGAGCTTGTCCGAGACGTAGTCGCCCGGATCGTCGGCCAGGTCGCGCAACTCTCCCACCTCATCGGGGGGAATGTCCCTGAGCATCTGGTCCTGGGCTGCCATCGCGTCGGCGAGGGAATCGAAGTGGTAGGTTCTCGATAT
>DATDBV010000441.1:0-29363 GCA_036524715.1 Nakamurella sp.
CTGTTCCCGCTGCTGGATGCGCAGGCGGGCCGGATCGGACATGACGTAGCGGCCGGCGACCGCCTTGAGCACGGCCACCTCGGCGCGCAGCAGCCGCGGCACCCGCAGGTCGGCGCCGTAGCGCAGCAGTGAACCATCACCCGCGGCCGCCCGGGTTGCGGCGATCGCGCCGGTGGAGAACCGGCCGGTCAGTTCGCTGGTCATGGCCTTGACCGCGGCGTCGCCGGTCGGCCCTGGCGGGTGGCCCAGACTGGCGGACACGGCCGGCAGGGCCAGCAGATCGTCCAGCACGGTCCGCAGGTCCGCGGACGACTCGTCGCTGTAGGGGTGGGCCGCGGCGCACACGGCGTCCCGCTCGTCGGGGTCGGCCAGCCGGGTCAGGTCGATCCGGCCGGAGGCGACGCCGTCCTCGACGTCGTGGACCGAGTAGGCGACGTCGTCGGCCCAGTCCATCACCTGCGCCTCCAGGCATCGGCGCGTCCCGACATCGGTCACCCGCACCCAGTCGAAGACGGCCTGCTCGTCGGCGTAGACGCCGAACTTGCCGCCACCGGGTGGGCGCGGCCACGGATACTTGATCACCGCGTCCAGCGACGCCCGGGTCAGGTTCAGCCCACCCGGGCGGCCGTCCGCGGCGATGACCTTCGGCTCGAGCCGGGCCAGCAGCCGCAGGTTCTGTGCGTTCGCCTCGAAGCCGCCGGCGGCCTCGCCGACCCGGTCCAGCGCCGCCTCGCCGTTGTGCCCGAACGGGGGGTGTCCTATGTCGTGCGCCAGCCCGGCCAGGTCGACCAGGTCGGGGTCGCAGCCGAGCTGCTCGCCCACCTCGCGAGCGATCTGCGCGACCTCCAGGGAGTGGGTGAGCCGGGTCCGCGGCACCCCCTCCTCGTCCGGGGCGACCACCTGGGTCTTGCCGGCGAGCCGCCGGAACGACTGGGAATGCAGGACCCGGGCCCGGTCCCGGGCGAACGGGCCGCGGCCGCCGGCGTCGGCGGCGCCGGGCAGCGCCGCGGTCTTGGGGTGCTCGGTCAGCCGCCGCGCCCGGTCGCGGTCGTCGTATCCGGGGGTGCTCGTCGGCCGGTTCGCCATGGGGTCAGAACACCGGGGCGCCGATGCCGGAGGATCCCCCGACGACCCGGTAGTACAGGATCCCCAACGTCTCCCGCAGCCGGTAGTCGCCGCGGACCTCGTCGCGAACCGCCGGACCCTGCCGCACCGGCGAGGTCTGCACCGTCCAGCCCAGGTCGCGGGCCATCAGCGCGGACCGCGCCGAGTGCGCCGGATCGGTCACCAGCACGACCGACGACCACCCGTCCGCGGCGAGCACCGGTTCCGCCGCCCGCAGGCTGGCCAGGGTGTCGCCGCCCTCGCCCACCACGGTCACCGTGGCCGGGTCGATCCCGACGTCGGCCAGGTAGTCGGCGCCCGCCTGCCCCTCGGTGGTCGCGTCGCCGACCTGCCCGCCGCCGACGGTGACGATGCGCGACGCCACCCCCTCCCGGTACAGCTGCGCGGCGTGGTCGAGCCGCGCCCGGAAGACCGGGGACGGGTCGCCGTCGTACTGCGCGGCGCCGAGCACGACGATGGCGTCGACCCCCAAAACACTGTCGGCCCGCTCGTCCCGATCGCCGATCTGGACCACCCGGACCCAGGTGCCGACGACGACGAGCAGTCCGACCAGCACAACCCCGCCCAGGTAGCGCAGCAGCGTCCGCACCCGGCCCTCTTCTCGCTCGTCGGCCGGCCGGTCCCGCCCGGCCCCCGATCATGCCAGGCGGGGCCGACTCACCCCGATCAGACGGGGTCCCCTTGTACGGTGCGGACATGCCGACGTCGCGCCGCAGACCCATTGCGGCCCTCGCCCTCGCCCTGCTCTCCGCCGTGTCCGTCTCGGCATGTTCGCAGGTCGGGGGCACTGCCGCCGCCGGGGCGTCCGCACCGGCCCGGCTGCCGAGCCAATCGCCGTCGGCGAGTTCCTCGGCTCCGTCGTCGGGGGGGATCACGGTCCCGTCCACCCGACCGACGGCAGGATCGACAGCCGGATCGACGGGGGCCACCGCGGATTCCGGCAACAGTCCGGCCGACGGCACCGTCGGCGCGGACGGCATCGGTGACCCCTACTATCCGACCGCGGGCAACGGGGGCTACCAGGTCGACGGGTACGACCTGAACCTGCAGTACCTCCCCCAGACCAATGCGCTCACC
Source organism: Nakamurella sp. (assembly GCA_036524715.1). Classification (GTDB taxonomy): domain Bacteria; phylum Actinomycetota; class Actinomycetes; order Mycobacteriales; family Nakamurellaceae; genus Nakamurella. The sequence goes on from DATDBV010000441.1 coordinate 2,203, forward strand.
TCGACGGCGACCATCACCGGCTCGGTGACCTCCGAGCAGGGGCTGAGCCGGTTCAACCTCGACCTGCAGCCGAATCTGTCGGTCAGCGCGGTCACCGTCAACCAGGCGCCGGCCACCTTCGACCAGCAGGACGCGGAACTGGTCATCACCCCGAGCGCCGCCCTGCCCGCGCAGTCTGCCCTGACGGTCACGGTTGCCTACTCGGGGTCACCCGATGTGGTCAGCGGCGGCACTTCGGACCTAGGGGACGGCGGGTGGTATCGAACCGGCTCGGGGGGCGCCTTCGTCGCCGGTGAGCCGACCGGTGCGTCCAGCTGGTTCCCGGTCAACGAGCATCCGGCGGACACGGCCACCTTCGCGGTGACCGCGACGGTTCCCCTGGGCTGGCAGGTCATCTCCAACGGTGTGCGGCAGACCGACGGGGTGCCGGTGGCGCCGGCCGGGATGACCACCACCCGATGGACACTCGACGTTCCGGTGGCGTCCTACCTGGACACGATCTACATCGACAAGTTCAGCACGATCGAGGGCACGCTGTCCGACGGACGGCCGGTGGTGTCGGCGATCGCCCCGGACGCACCGTCCAACGCGCCCGCGCTGGCCCGGCAGACCGCCCAGGTGATCGACGTGCTGTCCGGGTTCTTCGGCCCGTACCCGATGCCGGCCGCCGGCGGCATCTTCACCGGGTCGAGGACGGGCTTTGCCCTGGAGACGGCGACCCGGCCGGTCTACACGGCCGGTGTCGACGACCTGGAGACGGTGGTGCACGAACTGGCCCATCAGTGGTACGGCGACGACGTCACGGTCCGGCGGTGGTCGGACATCTGCCTGAATGAATGTTTCGCGTCGTACGCGACGTGGCTCTACCGGGAGAAGGTCGACGGGGCCGACCTCGACGCGTCCTGGAAGCGGCAGGTGCGCAACCTCCCGGCGACCACCGAGTTCTGGTCTTCGCCACTGGTGGACATGGGCGCCGGCAACGAGTTCACCCGGGTCTACGACAAGGGACCGATCGCCCTGCATGCCCTGCGCCGGGAGATCGGCGACGACGCGTTCTTCACGATCATCAGGGACTGGCCGGCCACCTACGGCGGCAAGAACGCCTCGTTCGACGACTTCGAGACATTCGTCAACGACCGGACGGGCCAGGACCACACCGCGTTCATGGACGCCTGGTTCCGCGGCACCACGATCCCGCCGGATCAGTTCCTGTACCCGGGCGACCTCGGCAACTGACGAGACGTCTCGCCGGCTCGTCAGCAGCCTGCCAGCCGCGCCCCCAGGTAGCCCCGCACCTGATCCAGCGCCACCCGCTCCTGGGTCATCGAGTCCCGATCCCGGACGGTGACCGCCTGGTCGGTCGCGGTGTCGAAGTCGACGGTGAGGCAGAACGGGGTGCCGATCTCGTCCTGCCGGCGGTAGCGGCGGCCGATCTGGCCGGCGTCGTCGAAGTCGACGTTCCAGCTCTTGCGCAGCGACGCGGCCAGGTCCCGGGCCACCGGGGACAGGTCGGCGTGCCGGGACAGCGGCAGCACCGCGGCCTTCACCGGGGCCAGCCGCGGATCCAGCCGCAGCAGGGTGCGCACGTCGACGCCGCCCTTGGTGTTGGGCGCCTCATCCTGCGCGTAGGCCTCCAGCAGGAACGCCATCATCGGGCGGCCGACGCCGGCCGCCGGTTCGACGACGTAAGGGGTCCACCGCTCCCCGGTCTCCTGCTCGAAGTAGGACAGGTCGACCCCGGAATGCTCCGAATGCGTCTTCAGGTCGAAGTCGGTGCGGTTCGCGATGCCCTCCAGCTCACCCCACTCGCTGCCCTGGAAGTGGAACCGGTACTCGATGTCCACCGTGCGCTTCGAGTAGTGGGACAGCTTGTCCTTGGGATGCTCGTACTGGCGCAGGTTTTCGCGCTCGATACCCAGGTCGACGTACCAGTTGGTGCGGGTGTCGATCCAGTACTGGTGCCATTGTTCGTCGGTGCCGGGCTTGACGAAGAACTCCATCTCCATCTGCTCGAACTCGCGGGTGCGGAAGATGAAGTTGCCCGGCGTGATCTCGTTGCGGAACGACTTGCCGATCTGGCCGATGCCGAAGGGCGGCTTCTTGCGGGACGAGGCGGCCACGTTGTTGTAGTTGACGAAGATGCCCTGCGCGGTTTCCGGGCGTAGGTAGTGCAGCCCGGACTCGTCGTCGACCGGGCCAAGATAGGTCTTGAGCAGCCCGTTGAACTCCTTGGGTTCGGTCCAGGCGCCGCGGGTGCCGCAGTTCGGGCAGGGGACGTCGGCCAGGCCGTTCTCCGCGGCCCGCCCCTTCTTCTCGGCGTACTGCTCCTCCAGGTGGTCGGCCCGGAACCGGTGGTGGCAGGAGGTGCACTCGACCAGCGGGTCGACGAAGGCGGCGACGTGACCGGAGGCGACCCACACCGGGCGGGGCAGGATGACCGACGAGTCGAGCCCGACGATGTCGTCGCGCGAGCGGATCATCGCGTTCCACCACTGCCGCTTGATGTTGTCCTTGAGTTCCACACCGAGGGGTCCGTAGTCCCAGGCGGACCGGGTGCCGCCGTAGATCTCGCCGCTCGGGTAGACGAATCCGCGTCGTTTGGCGAGCGAGACAACGGCGTCGATACGGTCGGCGGCCACGAGGGAACTCCTGTGCTGCAGGGCCCGGCCGCCCACGGCGACCCGGCGTTGTCCCGGTCGGTGGCTTCCGCCGGGTCGGTCAACAGCCGTCGAGCCTACTGCCGGCACCCCGCTGCCCCCGACGCGCCGCCCGATGCGACCTGAGCTCAGCGGCTGGGGTCGTCGACGATCACCTCCGGCTCCGACCACTCGCCGTCGTCGACGGCGGCGATCACCTCGAACGCCGCGGACGTGGCCGCGGCGGCCAGCCACGGGATCAGCGCGGACCGCACCGGCAGCGGAGATTGCGCCCGGCGAAAGGCGGCCGCCGTATCGAATTCGGCCGTCAGCACCCACCTGCCGGGATCCTCGGTCGAGCGGGCCCAGCGCAGCCTGCGGGTGTCCGGCTGGTCGCCGAGCAGCCGCACGGCCTCCCCGGACCCGGGCGGCTCCCCGCCGGCGTCGAAATGCGCGATCAGCACGAACACGGCACCTCCGGTTGGGTCATCCGCACACCACCGCCAGGGTCGAGGTCTGCGGGGTGCGGGTCACCCGGATCTGCTGGGGGATCCGCAGCCGCAGCTCGTCGACGTGCGAGACGACCCCGACCACCCGACCGCCGGCCCGCAGCTCGTCCAGGGTGGCCATCACCAGGTCCAGGGTGTCCGGATCCAGGCTGCCGAATCCCTCGTCCACGAACAGGGTGTCCAGTTGCCGGCCACCGGCCTCGGCGGCCACCACGTCGGCCAGGCCCAGCGCGAGAGCGAGCGAGGCGAGGAAGGATTCACCACCGGACAGGGTCTTCGCCGGACGGACCAGGCCGGACCAGCCATCCATGATCTCCAGGCCGAGACCGCCGGCCCGGCCCCGGGATTCGCGGTCGGTGGTGTGCACGAACGAGTACCGGCCGCCGGACATCCGGGCCAGGCGGTCGGTGGCCGTCTCGGCGACCTGGGCCAACCGATGGGCCAGCACGTAGGTGCGCAGGGTCATCCCCAACGCGTTCTGCCCCCGGCCCAGCATCACCTCGGCAAGCGCGGCGACCTGCCGTTCCTGCGCCCGGACGGGCTCGGCGGCGCGCCACGCGGCGACCAACCGCCGGGACGCCGCCGCGACCTGCTGCAGCCGATCTTGTAGGACCTGCGCGTGCTGCCGAGCCTGCTCGGCCCGCAGCCGGTCGGCCTCGTCCGCGGTTTGCAGCGCGGCCACGTCGATGAACTCGAATTCGTCCACCCCGACCAGGTCGGGGTCGGCCAGTTGTGCACGCAGCGACGCCCCCTGTACCTCCGCCGTCCGGATCCGCTCGGTCAGCCCCGGCACGTCGACGCCGGCGGCAGCGACCGCGTCCTCGACGGCCTCGAACCCGGACTCGGCCAGCGCGCGAACCACCCCCTCCTCGGCCCGGGCGAGCTGGGCACCCGCCTCGGCCAGCGCGGCCGACGATTCGGCGACGGCGTCGAGGGCGGACGCACGGCGCAGCAGGTGCTCACGCCGCAGCTGGATCGACCGGTGCCCGGCCCGCCCCCGCAGCAACCGCAGGGACCTTTGCTCGACCCGCGCCGCCAGGGACGCGATCTGCGCGGTTCCGGTGGCGACCAGGGTGGCCACCTCGTCCCGGCGAAGTTCCTGCTCGAACAGCGCCTTCCCGGCCGCCTCCCGCAGGCCGAGCAGCGAGTCCAGGTTGGCGGCGACCGCCGCGTGCCGGCGCACCACATCCTGCCGGGTGTGCACCGTGGCCTGCGCCGACACCTCGTCCCTTCCTGCGGCCAGTTCGAGCGCGCGGGCGAGGGCCGCCTCGGCCGACCACCGGCCCGCCGCGGCGGCCTCACGGGCTGCCGCGGCGCGTCGTTCCGACGCGTGGGCGGCGTCGATCAGGACGGCATCGACCGCCGGCCCGACCCGACGGGCCGGGGCCGGGTGATCGAGACCACCGCACACCGGGCAGGGCCCGCCGGCGGTCAGTGTCCCGGCGAGCTCAGCGGCCATCCCGTCGATCCGCCGTTGCACCAGGGACTGCCGCTGGTCGACCGTCTCCTGGTGCCGGTCGGTTGCCGCCGACGCCTCGGCCGTCGCCGCGCCCAGCCGCTGCCGAAGGCCGGGGACCGCCACCGCGGCGTCCCGGACCCGCTCGGCGACGGCCAGGTCGGACTCGGCCGCCGGCAGCAGGTCCCGCGCCGATCGGGCCTGCGCGACACGACGGTCCAGCTCGGCCAGCCGGGGCGGCAGGGCGGCCAGCCGCTGCTCGACGTCGACCGCGGCCGCCTCGTCCCGGTGGTGCCGGCGCCGCGCGGCGGTGAGCGATGCCTGGTCGCGTTGCTGGTCCTGGGCCTCGACGACCAGCGGGATCAGTGCGCCGGCCCGCTCCCGGTCCAGACCGGCGGCCGCCCGGATCGCGACCGGGTCGTCGGCGAGCATGCCCAGATCCAGCCGGTCCGGCTCGGAGCCGGCGCCGGCGCCGGCCAGCGTCCGCAGCCGCTGTTCGGCGGCCACCCGGTGCATGTGCCGGGTACGCAGAAGATCCAGCGCGGCCTGCGCCGCGCGCCAGGCGGCGACCACCGGTCCCGCCCGGGTGTGCGCGGCCAGGCGCCGACGGTCCCGCTCCACCGCCGGGGCGCCGCGGTCGAGTTCGTCGAGCCGGGCCCGGAGCGAGCCGAGCCGGGCGACTGCCCTGGCCCGCCGCGTCCCGGCCTGCAGTGCCTGCGCCGAGGTCTCGAGCCGGTCGGCCGTGTCGGTCGCCCGGCCGCGGGCCAGCGCCTGGCGGTCGGCCAGGACGTCCCGTAGGTCGGCCAGCCACCGGCCGTCCGGCTCGGGGACGAGATCGATCCGGGCCGCCTCGGCCACCCGAGCGGCCATCTCCCGGATCCGGTCGTCGCACTCGCGCAGCTGTTGCCCGGCGGCTCGCCGGGCGTCGGCGAACCAGTCCTCGATCCGGCCGAACCGCTGGGTGTCGAACAGCCGCTCCAGCAGATCTCCGCGATCGGCGGTATCGGCGCGCAGGAAGCGGGCGAACTCCCCCTGCGGCAACAGCACGACCTGGAAGAACTGGTCGGCGGACATGCCAAGCAGGTCGATCACCGCGTCGCCGACCTCGTCGACCCTGGTCAGTCCCGCCGACCGCGGCCCCGCCGGCGCCGGATCGAGCCAGCGCAGGGACACCTTGCCGCGTTGGAGTGTGCTGCCGCTGCCCCGGGTCTTGGGCCGCAGGTATTCGGGCCGCCGGATGATCTCCACCCGGTGACCGCCCAGGGTCGCGACCAGCCGCACCCGGGTGACGGAGTCCGCCGGCGCCCGGTCGCACCGCAGCCGTCGCGCCTCGTTCCGGGGACCGGGCACCCGGCCGAACAGGGCGTAGGCGACGCCGTCGAGCAGGGACGTCTTCCCGGCGCCGGTGTCGCCGTGCACGAGGAACAGGCCCGCACAGCCGACCTGATCCAGATCCACGGTCTCGGTGCCGGCGAACGGCCCGAACGCGGTCAGTTCCAGCTCGTGTAGCTTCACGCCGCCGCCTCCGGCACCCGCAGCGCGGCCAGCGCCTCGTCTAGCAGGTCCCGTTCCCCGGGCGAGGGCGGACGGCCGATGGCGTCCCGGACGAAGTCGCGGAGCAGCCCGGCATCGTCCGCTGGAGGCGCGGCGGCAACCGGCGGCGGCCCCGGGGACGACGGGGACGACGGGGACGACCCACCCACCCAGGTGGCGACCAGGGTGTGCGGGAACGCGGCACGCAGACGGCGCATCGGATCCGCCGGTCGCTCCGGGTCGGTCAGCTCCACAGACAGGTAGGCGTCGGCCAGATCCGGTTCCGTGTCCAGGATCTCGGTCAGTCGCCCGCGCACCGAGACGAGCCGCCGGATCCTCGGCAACGCCAGCCGGGTGGCGCTCACGGCCCCGGCGGCGTCCAGGTCGACCAGCCACACGCTCTTGTCGTGATCGGACTCGTTGAACGAGTACGGCAGCGGCGAGCCGGAGTACCGGATCCGGTCGCCGACCAGCTGGCTGCGGTGCAGGTGCCCGAGCGCGACATAGTCGAACCCGGCGAAGATGTCGGCGCTGACCGATTCCACGCCCCCGACCGCGATCGAGCGTTCCGACCCGCCGGTCGACCCGCCGACCACGAAGGCGTGCGCCAGTACCACCGACCGGGTGCCGGCCGGGCGGGCCGCCAGGTCGCCGCGCACCAGCTCCATCGCCCTGGCCAGCACCGCCTGATGCCCGGACCGGGCCGGCAGATCCCACCGGGCCCGCAGCAGGTCCGGTTCGAGGAAAGGCACCGGGTAGACGACCACGTCGCCATCGGCGTCGGACAGCACCGACGGCGTGCCGACGCCGGCGGCGGACGTGCCCAGGTGCAGGCCGCCGGCGGCCAGGAAGTCGGTGAAGGCACCCAGCCGGGGCGCCGAGTCGTGATTGCCGGCGATCGCGACGACGGCGATCCCCGCGGCCCGGATCCTGGACAGGATCCGCGAGGCCGCCTGCACGGCCTCGGGCGATGGCACCGCCCGGTCGTACAAGTCACCGGAGATCAGCACCGCGTCGACCCGGTGCTCGACCGCCAGATCGGCCAGCGCCGTCAGCACGGCCTCCTGATCGGGCAGCAGGTTCTGGCCGTGGAAGGTCCGGCCGAGGTGCCAGTCCGAGGTGTGCATGAGGCGCATGCGCTCACCGTAGGAGCGAGGTCCGACAGTGCCCCGCCGACGCGCTCAGCCCGGCCCGATCGCGCTGATCCGGTAGCCCGCGTCGGTCGCGTCCAGCACGAGCACCCGCCGCTGCTCCCCCCTTGCGACGGTGGCCGCGACCTGCTGCCCGGCGCCGTCGACCACCGCGCGGGCCGCGAGCGTGTCGACCACCGCCACGGTCGCCCCGCCGCTCGACTGTTCCAGCACCTGCACGCTGATCACGTGGTGCCGGCCATCGAGCACCCGCCACCCCTTGTCGGCCAGATCGTCGATCACCGCCGCGTCCGCCGTCGCCGCGGCCGAACCCGGCAGATAGACCTCGTCCAGGAGCGCCGGGTCGGCCGACGCCAGGGCCCGACTGCGGGCGATGTCCAGTTCGGCGACCACCTGCGACCAGTCGGTCCCGGTCCCGGTCCCGCTCTCGGCCGACTCCGGCGCCGGCGGGTCACCGAGCCAGTTCCCCACCTGGGCGACCAGCACCGTGAGCAGCAGTGCCGACAGCAGGGCGACGGCGAGCCGGACCAGTGGTCCCCGACGGCGGCCCCGCGGACCCGGCCGGTCGTCGGCGACCTCCGGAGACGGATCGTCGTCGCCGACGTCCGGGTCGGATGCCCGCCCGTCGGACGAAGGATCGCCGACCCCGATCGACGGCGGCGGGTGGTCGGCCCCGTCACCCGCCGGCTCGACGGGCTCCTCGTCCGTCTGTCCGGCCCAGCCCCGCCAGCGCTTCGACGAGGCCGGCGTCGGACAGGGGCCCGTGCCGAGGCGGATCGGCTCGGGCGCCGCCGACCCGGCGGCGGACAGCTGTCGGACGACCCCCTCGGCGTCGGGCCGTTGATGGGCATCGGGCGCCAGCATCGACCGCAGCAAGGTGAGCAGCCGGGGCGGGGCGGCATCGTCAGGCGGGTCGGGCCACTGCCCGGCCGCCGATTGGACGAGCACGTCGGCCGGCTCATCCGCCGGCCAGGCCGAGCGCCCGGTCAGGCAGAACATCGCCACCGAGGCGAGGGAGAAGACGTCCGCCGCCGGCCCGGCCGGCCCGGTGCGGGCCTGGCGCAGCACCTCGGGAGCAACGTCGGCACTGCCCAGGGCGCCCTGACCGACCACCGTGGCGACGGCGATGCCGACCGCCGGGGCGCCGAGCAGCGGCCGGCCGCGGGCGTCGAACCAGATCGCCTCGGGACACACCCAGCCGTGCCGGATCTCGGCCCGGTGCAGCCCGGCCAGCGCGGCGGCCAGCGGCAGCACCACCGTGACCATCTCGCCCACCGACAACACGCCCCGGCGACGGACCAGCTCGATCAGCCGCCCGCCCCGCGGCCAGGGGCAGGCCAGCGCCAGCCGCGTCTCGTCCTCGACGACCTCGGCGACCGGCAGCAGGTGCGGATGCCGGATCGCCTCGACCGCGTCGACGATCTCCCGGACCTCGGCCTGGGCCTCGACCGGCAGGATCGTCAGCGCGACGTCCTCGACGGTTCGCGCGTCCTGCGCCCGCCAGAATGGAGACGAGCGATGCCCGGACCCCGCGCCGCCCAGATGCTCGACCGCCCGATACGCGCCGATGACGAACCCCATGCCGGCAGAGGGTAGGCGAAACGGCCCCACCGCCCTTGAGTTGTCCACAATCCGCCGGTCAGCCCCCGTCTTGGCCGCCAGCCACGCGTGTGCAACCCGCCCCGGCGTACCGTCGTCCCATGCGTGAGCACACCGACCCGGTCCGCGTCGAACGGTGCGGCGTGGTCGAGTACGAACAGGCCTGGCAGTGGCAACGCGACCTGGCCGCGGCCCGGGTGGCCGGCACCGGACCGGACACCGTCCTGTTGCTGGAACATCCACCCGTGTACACCGCGGGCAAGCGGACCCGACCGACGGATCGACCCGACGACGGCACTCCGGTGGTGGACGTCGACCGGGGTGGACGGATCACCTGGCACGGCCCAGGGCAACTGGTCGGCTACCCCATCGTCAAGCTGGCGCATCCGGTGGACCTCGTCGGCTACATCCGGCTGCTCGAGCACGCCCTGGTCAGCGCCTGCACCGATCTGGGTCTGGACACCATCCGGATCTCCGGCCGCAGCGGCGTCTGGTTGCCGGCCGACGGCGCCCGACCGGACCGCAAGGTCGCGGCGATCGGCGTCCGGGTGGCCAGGGACGTCACGATGCACGGCTTCGCCCTCAACTGTGACCCGGACCTGTCCTGGTTCGACCGCATCGTGCCCTGCGGGATCACCGACGCCAGTGTCACCTCGCTGAGCATCGAACTCGGACATCGGGTGCCCGTCGCGGACGTGATCGAGGTGGTGGAGGGCCGGCTCCGGCAGGGGCTCGACGGCACGCTGAACACCCCGGTACCGGTCGAGCACAGCCCGTCACCCCCACCGGCTGCGGGGGTGGACTGGCGACTGGGTCCTTTGCTGGCCTCTCCCACCACCTTCTGACGACAGAAGGCGAGCCGATCCGCGGGATGGAAGAATGATCTCCGCGAGCTGAGCGGTCCCGACACTGCGGTCGAGTGCGGGCACTGTCAGACCGTGTGGGGACAGTGATGGCAGGGAACCCGGGATTCGGGCTTGCCGACGTGGTGAGCTGCCCCGATGCAGGGACACGCCGACCAACGATGAGGAGTTCTGATGAGCAGGAGCACCGGACGGCGGTCCGCCGCACAGGATCTGGCGGCCAAGGCCGGCGAGATCGCCGAACTGGTCGCCGACAAGGTGGCGGACGCGACCAGTGAGGCCGCCAGCAAGGCCGCGCATCTGGCCGGAGAAGCCGCGCACGCCGCGACGCCGCATGTCGAGAAGGCGGGGGCGCAGCTCGAGGAGACCGCGGCCAAGCTCGGCCGCCGGGCCCGAAAGTCCGCGAAGAAGACGGCGAAGAAGACCGCGGCGACGGCGTCCAAGCAGGCCAAGGCCGGCCAGGGCAAGGCCGCCGAGATCGCGGCCGTCGCCCAGGAGAAGGGTCAGGCCACCCTCGCCCAGGCGCTGACGGCGGCCAGTGTGCAGGCGGCCAAGGCGAGCAAGGCAGCGGATTCAGCGGCTAAGAAGACTGCGAAATCAGCAGCGAAGTCGGGCCGCAAGACGCACCGGGTGCGGAACCTGATCATCGTGGGCGCGGTCGCCGGTGGCGGCGCCTACGCATTCAAGAAGCTGCGCTCCGGTGGCACCCCACCGCCGGACAGCGCGCCGGCCCCGACCTACACCCCGCCCGCCAAACCGGCGGAAAAGGTTGCCGACAAGCTCGCGGACGCCAAGGACAAGGCGGGCGACGCCCTGGCCACCGCCAAGGACAAGGCCGCGGACGCGGTGGACGCGGCGAAGGACAAGGCCGCCGATCTCGTCGACACGGCGAAGGACAAGGCCGCCGGCGCGGTCGACGCCGCCAAGGACGCCGTTGACTCGGCCGCCGACAAGACGGCTGACCAGGCCGGCCAGGTCGCGGATACGGTCGCCGACAAGGCCCCCGACGCGGCGGGCGACGTCGCCGGTGCCGCCGACAAGGCTGCGGACAAGGCAACCGGCGCCGGCCGGAATCTGGCTGAGGCCGCCGACAAGGCACGCGAAGCCGTGAAGAAGGCGGCGGCCGAGTCCGCCGAGGCGGCGAGGAAGAAGGCGGGAGACGCCACGTGACGATTGCCCCGGAGGGTCGCAAGCTGCTTCGGCTGGAGGTCCGCAACGCGGCGACGCCGATCGAGAAGAAGCCGGAGTGGATCAAGACCCGGCTCCGCACCGGTCCGGAGTTCCAGCAGCTGCAGAGCCTGGTCAAGCGCGAGGGCCTGCACACCGTCTGCCAGGAGGCGGGCTGCCCGAACATCTACGAATGCTGGGAGGACCGCGAGGCCACCTTCCTCATCGGCGGCGACCAGTGCACGCGCCGTTGCGACTTCTGCCTGATCGACACCGGCAAGCCCGGCGAACTCGACCGGGACGAGCCGCGGCGGGTCGCCGAGTCGATCCGGAGCATGGACCTGCGGTACGCGACCATCACCGGGGTCACCCGTGACGACCTGCCCGACGAGGGCGCCTGGCTGTACGCGGAGACGATCCGCCAGGTGCACGCCTATGCCCCGCAGACCGGGGTGGAGATCCTCACCCCGGACTTTTCCGGGCATCCGGAGCTGCTGAACCAGGTGTTCGAGGCCAAGCCGGAGGTGTTCGCGCACAACCTGGAGACCGTGCCCCGGATCTTCAAGAGGATCCGCCCGGCCTTCCGGTACGAGCGGTCACTGGACGTGATCAGCCAGGGCCGGGCGGCCGGCATGGTGACCAAGTCGAACCTGATTCTGGGCATGGGCGAGACGCGGGAGGAGATCAGCCAGGCGCTGCGGGACATGCAGGAGGCCGGCTGCGACCTGGTGACGATCACCCAGTACCTGCGGCCCACCCCCCGGCACCATCCGGTCGAGCGGTGGGTCAAGCCGCAGGAGTTCGTGGAGCTGGCCGAGGAGGCCAAGCAGATCGGTTTCGCCGGGGTCATGTCCGGTCCGCTGGTGCGCTCCTCCTACCGGGCCGGCACCCTGTACCGGCAGGGCGCCGAGGCCCGGGCCGAGCGGGAGCGGGCCGGGTTCACCACGTCCTGAGGTCGGCCGAGCGGATTGTCTCCGCGCCCGAGTTCCGCGGTCGGCGTTGGGGGCCGAGCGGACCCCCCGAGCACTAAGCTGGAGCACATGGCCAAGAACGCCGCCGGATCCGGCTCATCCTCGACGAAACCTACGAAGGAAGAGAAGAAGGCGGCCAAAGCGGAGAAGAGGGCCGCCGGCAAGGAACGTCGCAGCCAGCTCTGGCAGGCGTTCCAGACGCAGCGCAAGCAGGACAAGAAGCTGCTGCCCTACATGATCGGCGCGGTCGTCGGCACGGCCGCGGTGGTCACCCTCGCCTTCATGTGGTTCCTGCCATGGTGGATGGTGCTGCCGCTGGGCATCCTCCTGGGCGCGCTGCTCGCGATGATCATCTTCTCCCGCCGGGTGCAGAAGAGCGTGTACGCCCAGGCCGACGGCACACCCGGCGCGGCCGCCTGGGCGCTGCAGAACAACCTGCGCGGCACCTGGCGGGTCACTCCGGCCGTTGCCGGTAACACCTATCTCGACGCGGTCCATCGGGTGATCGGCCGGCCCGGCATCATCCTGGTCGGCGAGGGCGCGCCCCATCGGGTCAAGCCGCTGCTGGCCCAGGAGAAGAAGAAGATCGCCCGCATCGTCGGCGACACCCCGATCTACGACTTCATCGTCGGCAACGAGGAGGGTGAGACCTCGCTGCGCAAACTCGGCCCGAGCATCATGAAGCTGCCGCGCAACATCCCGGCCAATATGGTGGGCGATTTGGACAACCGGCTGTCGGTGCTGGCGGCCAAGACGCAGGGCGGCCTGCCCAAGGGGCCGATGCCGGCCGGGGTCAAGCAGCGCAACATGCAACGGGCCATGCGCCGCCGCTGACCGCCGCCGCCGACAGCCACCGCCGCCGACCGCCGCTGACCGCCGCGGCCAGCAGCCGCCGCGGACCGCGGCCGGTCCTCGCAAGGTCGACGGTTCAGGACTCGTCGCCCGGCCGCGCCGCGGGTCCAGGCTCCGTCTTGCTCGCCACTTCGTGCGCGAACTCGCGAGCCTCCGCGATCTTGCCCTCGCTGGACCGCAGGTCCGCGGTGCCGCGCCGCATCTCGTCGTTCTCCAGCGCCGGGCCGTCGAGCACGGTCCGGGCGGCCCCGTCGGCTCCGGTCGCCGGCACGCCGTCGACATCCGTGGTCGTCTGCTCATCAGCGCCCGCAGTGTCCGGTTCGGCGCCCTCGTCCGGCGCGGCATCCTCGTCCAGCGCGGCGGCGGCGAGGTCGTCGGGCGCGCTGTCGTTCTCGGGTGTGGTCGCCGGCATGGTGTTTCGCCTCCAGGGATCGGGATCTGGTGCCCGATCCGTACCCAGCCGGGCGTCCGCCGACACATCCCGCCCGGCGGATCTACCGGACGCGCAGCACCACGGTGCGGCAGAGCCGGTCGTGCAGGCCGCGGCCGTTCACGTCCAGCAGCAGCGGCGGCACGATCAGGAAGATCAGCACGGTCCGCGGGATCGCCCAGAGCCCCACGAAGGACCGATCCTGCCCCAGCGGCACCACGCGGATGCCGAGGGCGGCCTGACCGGGCGTGATGCCGAAGGCGGCGACCGTGGCCACCGTCATCACCGCCCACACCACCAGGCTCGCGTTCCGCGGGGCGTCCGGTGCGGTGATCCACCAGGCGGCCAGCGCGGACAACGCGATGTCGATGACGAAGGCGCCCAGCCGGGCGCCCATCGACGCGACCGAGCCGATGCCGTTTTCCGGCAGGCCCAACGCCCGCCCCGGATAGGCCCGTTCGGCCGGTCCGTCCGTCGTCGTCATGCTCCCAGATTAGGTGCCGGCCCGGCCCCCGTCCGCATCCGCCGCTCGTCGAGCGCGACCCGGGCGATTAACGTCTGCGAAACCAGACCGAGACTCGACGGCAACAGCACCTACCTAGCGTGGCCCAGGCATGGCGAAGGGGCCACCGCGTGCAATGGCCCGCTCGCCGCGCATGCAACCGGGCCAGACGCAGCGGAGACAGGCAGCCGTTGTACCGTCCGTGCCACGACGGTTGTCCACTGACGACAAGGAGCGCGTGCGTGTTCTCCACCACCGAAGAGCTGGTCAAGTTCATCTCGGACAACGATGTCGAAGTCTTCGACATCCGGTTCTGCGACCTGCCCGGCATCATGAATCACCTCACGGTTCCCGCGGCGACGGTGACCGAGAAGTCGTTGGCCGCCGGCATGGCCTTCGACGGATCCTCGATCCGCGGCTTCCAGTCGATCCATGAGTCGGACATGACCCTGCTGCCGGACGTGACGACCGCCCGCGTCGACCCGTTCCGCCGCCGCAAGACCCTGACCTGCAACTTCTTCGTGCACGACCCGCTGACCCTGCAGCCCTACTCGCGTGACCCCCGCAACGTGGCGCGCAAGGCCGAGGAGTACCTGGCCAGCACCGGCATCGGCGACACCTGTTACTTCGGCGCCGAGGCCGAGTTCTACGTCTTCGACGACGTCCGCTACGGCACCTCGCCGAACGGCGCGTTCTACAAGGTGGACTCGGAAGAGGGCTACTGGAACACCGGCCGGGACGAGCAGCCGAACCTGGGCTACAAGACCCGGTTCAAGGGCGGCTACTTCCCGGTGCCGCCGTACGACCACCACGCCGATCTGCGCGAGGACATGACCGCGAACCTCATCTCGATGGGCTTCGACGTCGAGCGCGGCCACCACGAGGTCGGCACCGGCGGCCAGGCCGAGATCAACTACAAGTTCAACACCCTGCTCGCCTCGGCCGACGAGGTGATGCTGTTCAAGTACATCGTCAAGAACACCGCCTGGGCCGCCGGCAAGACCGCCACCTTCATGCCCAAGCCGCTGTTCGGGGACAACGGTTCCGGCATGCACGCGCACCAGTCGATCTGGCAGGGCGGCAAGCCCCTGTTCTACGACGAGTCCGGGTACGGCGGGCTGTCCGACCTCGCCCGCAACTACATCGGCGGGCTGCTGCATCATGCGCCGTCGCTGCTGGCCTTCACCAACCCGACGGTGAACTCCTACCATCGCCTGGTCCCCGGATATGAGGCCCCGGTCAACCTGGTGTACTCGGCCCGCAACCGGTCCGCCTGCATCCGCATCCCGTTGACCGGCACCAATGCCAAGGCCAAGCGCATCGAGTTCCGCTGCCCCGACCCGTCGTCGAACCCGTACCTGGCCTTCGCCGCGATGATGATGGCCGGGCTGGACGGCATCAAGAACAAGATCGAGCCGCCGGCCCCGGTGGACAAGGACCTGTACGAGCTGCCGCCGGACGAGGCCGCCAACATCCCGCAGGTGCCCGCGTCGCTGCCCGCGGTCATCGACCGGCTCGAACAGGACCACGACTACCTGCTCGAGGGTGGCGTGTTCACCGAGGACCTGATCGAGATGTGGATCGGCCTGAAGCGCGACGAGATCGACGCGATCCGGCTCCGCCCGCACCCCTACGAGTTCGATATGTACTTCGACATCTGACCTGGAGGTTCTCACCCCTTGTCAGTTCGGGGCGGCTCTCGTGGTTAAGGCCGGTGAGCCGATCATATGACTGGAGTTCCGATCATATGACGTTATTGTGCAGGCGTGTTCTTCGACGAGCCCTTCGGCGGCGTGATCCCAGGGGCGCGTGGCAGCGTCCTTGCGGCGCTGCTCCGCACTGGGACTGCTTTGACGGGTCGTCAGCTGCATAGGTTGGTCGGCGATCGTCATAGCCTCTGGACGGTTCAACAGGCCCTGCATGATTTGACGCGACTGGGTTTGATCACGACCGACATGGTTGGCCGTGCGGGCATCCATCGCATCAACGAGCGCCACTACGCCATCGCGCCGCTCCGGCGACTGCTCAGCCCCCTCGACGCGCTGACCGAGGTCGCCCGCGACGCCGGCGGCGACGATCTCCAAGCTGTCATCCTGTTCGGCTCGATCGCGCGCGGCGACGCGCGCGCTGACAGCGACATCGACCTGGTTGTGATCGCGCCGGCGATCTGGGACCGGCGAGCGCACCTGGTCGACGAGGTCCGGAGCCGGCTGGGCAATGACTGCGACGTGCTCCACTTCACCAGCGAGGAGTTCGCGCTCCGAAGGGCCGAGGGCGAGCCGGTCATCGCCGAGATCGACCGCGATGGAGTCGCTCTCATCGGAGCGATTCCCCCATCGACAGCAGGTGCTGTGTCATGACCGCGGCGGAGTCCCGCAACCACGCCCGGAACCATCTCAAGAAGGCAGCCGACTACCTCGCGTCGGCGCAGGGCAACATGGCCATGGAGCGGCCGACGCCCGCCGCGGGTGACGCCATCCACGCCGGCATCAGTGCAAAGGACGCCATGGTCACGCTGAACTGCCGGCTGACGGCAAGTCGCAACCGTGGGTCAGCAGCCGGGACCTTCGGCCCGCGCCGTTTCCACGGTGACCCGATATCGTCGGAACCGATTCAGAGACCGCGGCCACCAGGAGGATCACGTGGAACGCCAGCTCGGCATCATCTCCGACATGGACGGGGTCATCTACCGGGGCAAGCAGGCGGTGCCCGGCGCCCAGGAGTTCATCGACCGGCTCCGCGACAGCGGCGTCGGCCTGGTGTTCCTGACCAACAACTCCGAGCAAACCCCGCTCGACCTGGTCCGCAAGCTGGACGGCCTGGGGTTCACCGGCCTGACCGAGCAGAACTTCATCACCTCAGCCATGGCCACCGCCCAGTTCCTGCACTCGCAGCGACCCGATGGCACCGCCTACGTCATCGGTGGCGGCGCACTGTCGGCCGAGCTGTACAAGGTCGGCTACTCGATCACCGATCACGACCCCGACTACGTGGTGGTCGGCAAGACGTCCGGTTTCGCCTTCCCGCAGCTGCGCAAGGCCGCCAAGCTCATCGACAACGGCGCCCGGTTCATCGGCACCAACCCGGACATGGTCGACCCGGTCGAAGGGGGCACCGAACCGGCCGCGGGCGTGCTGCTGGCGTCCATCGAGGCCGCGACCGGCATGAAGCCGTACATCGTCGGTAAGCCGAACTCGCTGATGATGATCTACGCGCGCGACATGCTGGGCGTGCCGGCCACGGACTGCGTGATGATCGGCGACCGGATGGACACCGACGTGGTCGGCGGTCTGGAAGCCGGCATGCGCACCTGCCTGGTGCTGTCCGGGGTGTCCGACGCACAGACGGTGAACCGGTTCCCGTACCGCCCCACCTTTATCTACGACAGCGTCGCCGACATCGATCCGGCCGAGTTGGCGGCGGGCTGACGCCATGGACATCCGGATCCCCTCGCTCCTGCGGATCAAGCCCGATACCCTGTTCAAGCTCGGAAAGTACCTGCGCAAGAACGGCTTCGGCCGGATCGCGCTGTTCTTCGGGGACGGCATCGAGGACCTGGTCGGCAAGAGCATCCGCATCTCGCTGGACTCCTCGGAGATCACCGTGGTCCGCCAGGAGGTGATCCGCGGCAACGACGTCACCGACATCATGGGTGTGGCGTTCCACCTGCCGCGCGGCACCCAGGCCATCGTGGCGGTCGGCGGCGGCGTGGCGGTGGACGCCGGCAAGTACATCGGCTTCCTGAACCAGCTGCCCGTCATCGCGGTTCCCACCGCGATCTCCAACGACGGCTTCGCCTCCCCCGGCGCTAGCCTGCGGGTCGACGGGCAGCGGATCAGCGCCAAGGCCGCGATCCCGTTCGGCGTCGTCATCGACACCACCGTGATCGCCGGCTGCCCGCCCCGATTCACCCATTCCGGCATCGGCGATCTGATCTCCAAATACAGCGCCATCGCCGACTGGAAGCTCTCGTACCACGCGACGGGCGAGGCCATCAACGACTTCTCGGTGATGATCGCGCTGCAGAGCGTGGAGAATCTGGTCAACCATCCGATCAAGAAGATCGACGACCTCGGCTTCCTCCAGCTCGTCTGCGGCGCCTTGGTGATGAGCGGGGTATCCATGGAGGTCGCCGGATCGTCCCGGCCCGCCTCGGGCAGTGAGCACCTGATCTCGCACGCCTACGACCGCCTGGCCGCACGGCCACGGATGCACGGCGAGCAGGTCGGTGTGGCGACCATCGCCACCACCTGGCTGCAGGACAACCCGAGCCGGGACACGGTGCTGCGGGTGCTCGAGCAGACCGGTTTCACCGAGTCGATCCGCCTGGATCCGTTGGAGCGGGACACCTTCATCAACGCCGTCCGCGAGGCCCCGTCCGTCAAGCTCGGCTACCACACGGTGCTGTCCGAGCCCGGAGCGGTCGAGCGGTTACAGGCACACATCGCAGACGACCCCTTCTGGCAGGAACTTCTCGCCTGATCCCGGGCCGGTCCGTTCCGACGCCAGGGCGTGGTCATCGGCTGCGGGATCCGGCAATGGGGTCTCGCGGAGCGCCCCTGGTCGGAGTAACTTCACTCCCGGTGTATCTCAGGGTCCCCGCAGGACTCTTCGGGTGTGCAAGAGCGTTCAACGGCGCCCTGACCCAGGTGGTGGCGTGTGGCGATCGGATCCGGCATGGCCGTACGCGTTCCT
This sequence comes from Nakamurella sp., assembly GCA_036524715.1. Classification (GTDB taxonomy): domain Bacteria; phylum Actinomycetota; class Actinomycetes; order Mycobacteriales; family Nakamurellaceae; genus Nakamurella. The sequence continues at coordinate 20,567 of DATDBV010000441.1, forward strand.
CCCTGCGCGGACCCTGCGCTGAGTGACCGCCCGTGACCCGATCCGTGGTGCTGACCGAGAAGCTTCGTCGACCCGAGCCCGGCGGGTTGGCCCGGCGCCGGCTCGAGGAGCTGCTCCTGGCCCCCTCGACCGGCCGGTTGGACCTGGTGGTCGCGCCACCCGGATCGGGCAAGACCACCCTGCTCGCCCGGGTCGCCGCGGCGGCGGAATCGGCCGGAACGTCGGTGGCCTGGTACCGGGTGACCGCGGACGACGTCACCGAATCGGTGTTCGCTGCGCACCTCGCCCGCGCGCTGCACCTGCCGACCGGCGTGGTCACCGAGGATGCGTCGATGACCGACGTGCTGGAGGCGCTGGACTCGGGATCACCAACTACCGGTCTGATGGTGTTCGACGATGTGCACGAGATCGCCGGCTCGGCCGCCGAGCGGGCCCTGGACCAGTTCGTCCAACTGCGGCCGCGGCACCTGCGGGTGCTCGTCGGCTCCCGCCGCCCCCCGGAGATGAACATCCCGCGGCTGCGGGTGTCCGGGCAGTTGCGCGAGATCACCAGCGACGACCTGCGCTTCCGGTCGTGGGAGGTCGAGGAGCTGTTCCTGTCGGTGTTCCGGGAACCGTTGTCGCCGGAATCGGCCGCGGCGCTGACCCGACGCACCGGCGGATGGGCCGCCGGCCTGCAGTTGTTCCATCTGGCGACGTCGGGTCGCAGCGCGGTCGACCGGGGGCGGGCGGTCGACGACCTGGGCGGCCGGTCCAAGCTGGTCCGTTCGTACCTGGCCCGCAACGTGTTGGCCGAGCTGCCGGAGGAACGGCGGCACTTCCTGCTGCGTACCTGCACGCTGGGCACGTTGACCGGTCCGCTGTGCGACGCCCTGCTCGGCATCACCGGCAGCTCGGCCATTCTCGACGAACTCGAACACCGGCAGTTGTTCACCTCGTCCGATGACGACGGACAGACCTTCCGGTACCACGAGGTGCTGCGCACCCATCTGGAATGGACCCTGGTCCAGGCGTACGGGGCGGCCGGGGCGCGCGAGTGGTACTCGCGGAGCGCCGCCCTGCTGGAGTCGGTCGGCGATCAGCGGGCCGCCGTCCGCGCACACGCGCGGGCCGAGGATTGGGGCGCGGTCGGCCGACTCCTTCAGGTCCGTGGCACGGGGCCGGACGCCGGGGCCACCGGCACCGACCTGCTGCTCCCGCCGGCCGTCGTCCAGCACGATCCGTGGCTGTCCCTCGCCCAGGCGCGCCGGCGGGTGCGCGAGGGGGCCCTGTCCGCGGCTGTCGACGGCTTCCGCCGCGCCGAGAGCCTGCTGGACGAGCCGGATTTCCGTGACGACTGCCGACGGGAGCGATCCGTTGCGGCGATGTGGGCGTCGACGGACACGGGCGGCATGAGTTGGGCGGTGGATGGGCGCGGCGAGGCCCGGCACTGGTCCATCCCGATCCGGCTCGCCACCCGCCGCCTGGCGGCCGGCCGGGGCTCCCCACCCGCGACAGCACCGGCCCCCGGCCACCTGCCGGTCCTGGCCGCGAATCAGTTGGCGCACGGCATCATCGGGCTGATGGCCGGCGATCTCGCCGACGCCCGAAGGCTTCTCGAAGCCGTGCTGACCGACCGGTCGGCGGAATCGACCCATCGGCTGCTCGCCGAGTTGACGATCACGGTGATCGATCTGATCGGCGACCGCGGCGGCGACCCGTCGAGCCGGCTGGGTCAGATCGCGCTGGACGCCGAACTCGCCGGGTTGCCCTGGATCGCCCGCCTGGCCCGCGGTCTGGGCGAGTGCGTGCTCGCCGCGACCGGGGCGTCGGCGTGGCGATTGACCGCGTGCGTGGACCTGATCGATGAGTGCGAGGAGACCGGCGACGCCTGGGGCGCGGCCCTGCTGACCTTCGCGGCGGCCGTGGCCGGGCTGGTGGCGGACCCGGCGGCCGAGCCGGACGGGTTCGCCGACGCGGCCGTCCGCTTCCGCCGGCTCGACGCGCCGGTGCCGGCGTTGTGGGCACAGGCCATGCAGGCGTGCGCGCTTGCCGGGCGCCGCCGACCCGGCGCCGCCGAGTTGGCGGGTCGCGTGGCGACGGCGGCGCGCGCCGCCCAGGTGACCGGAGTGCAGGTGCTGGCCCAGGTGGCCTCGGCCATCACGGACGCTCCGGCGGGCGCCATCCCCGACCCGATCGGCAGCGATCTCGACCACGCGATCACCGTGCTGATCGGCGTTCCGAGCACCCCCGCCCTACCTCTCCCCGATCGCGGAGCGAGTCGACCGACCGAGTTGCCGGTGGTCCTGGCACAGTCGGTCGGCCGGACCGTCGTGGTCCGCTGCCTGGGCGGATTCCAGTTCGAGATCGACGGCCAGGCAGTCGATCTGACCCCACTGCGGCCGCGGGCCCGGGCCCTGCTGCGGCTGTTGACCCTGTCGGCGAACCGGGACGTGCACCGCGAGCACCTGGTCGACGCGCTCTGGCCAGGAACCGACCTGACCGTCGGCACCCGGCGGCTGCAGGTCGCCGTGTCCAGCGTGCGTCAGCTGGTGGAGCAGGCGGGCCTACCCGGCAGCGAGGTGCTCGTCCGGCACGGCGACGCCTACCGGCTCGCCCTGCCCACCGGCGCCGTGGTCGATGCGGAGACCTTCGAGCGTGGCCTGCGAGCAGCGGAATCGGCCGTCGGTCGGGGCGACATTCCGGCCGCCGTCGCGGCCCGCGGGTCGGCGTTGTCCTGGTACCGCGGTGACCTGCTGCCCGAGGACGGGCCGGCCGAGCACGTGGTCGGCGAGCGGGAGCGGCTGCGGCTGCTCGCGGCCGGCGCCGCCGCCACCCTCGCCCAGGAGTACCGGACCCTGGGTCAGCTCCGGCAGGCGTTGGCCGCCGCCCGGCAGTCGGTCCACCTGGACCGGTATCAGGACCTGGCCTGGGAACTGCTGGCCGACCTGCACCGGGACGCCGGCGACGACAGCGCCGCGGCTCGGGCGAAGCGGGATCATGCCGCCGCCCAGGCCGAGCTGGAACTCGACGCGCTCTGACTGACGTGATGCTGGCCGTGATGCCCGCCACTGTGTCACGGGAAATGGGTATAGCCGATTTCCACGGCCGCACTTTGCACCCGCAGCTGCCAACCCGGGGCCGGATCATTGAGCAGCTTGGCGAAATCAGGTGCGGCCGGGAAGGAATCGGCCGCGGGTGCCCAGAGTGCGATGCAGGTTCGGCCGGACATCGATGAGGCGTAGGCCACACCGTCCGCGTCCGGCCAGGCGCCCCGGATCGCTCGGGCCCACAGTCGGGTGATCGTCCTCGGGCCGGTGTTGATCGTGTGCGACGCGCCGAGCCGCAGGGCTCCGGTGTCCCGCAGATCGGCCAGCCGCAGGGGGCGGGTCGGCGTCCACGCGTACACCCCAGGTGCATCGGGTGCTGTCCCACGAATCTCCCGGTTGTGCTGGAAGCGCTCGGCCAGGGCCGTGACGAGATCGGTCGCGGCGTAGAGCGCTCGTTCAGTCGGGTGTTCGCCGGCCGGTGGCGGGTGCGGATCGAACCGCGCGGATGCCAGTGGACCGAAGCGGCGCATGAGGCCGAAGCGGACCGCATACGGCCCTGCGGTGCTGACGACCTGCCACAGTGGGGGCGAGCGCATGGGCCGGACCAGCCAGTCGGGGGTCCGAGCGGAGATGTCGGCCGGTGGCCGCGGCAGCTTCGCCCGGCCGATCACACCTGTTCGGCGAGGGTTCGAGCCAATTCGACCACGGCCGCGGGAGCCCCACCGGACAGCAGCCAGTCCCGGGGTGATTGGGCCCGGCCGCCGACAGTCAGGTCGTCGTCGGGAATGGTCATGAAGGACCGCACCGTCACTGGGTGTGCACCGGTTGGGAACGCGGCGATCACCTCGGCGAGGTGTGGCAGGCCGCCCGATCCGGACTCGTCGGCACGGTGGAACTGCCAGTCCGGAAAGGCCGGCCGGTTGCCGACCGAGTAGACGAAGAGCCGGCCCTGCGCCACCTGATGGGACACCCGTGAAGCGTCGACGCCGAGCAGTTCGGCGACCTGCCCTCGGGTGAGGGCGCGGCCCGCTTCCGCGGCCACCTGTGCGACCGACCGGGCCCGGAGTGCCCGCAACTGCTCGGGAGTGGCCTCCTCAACACCCGAGTAGGTGGCCAGGAACCGCTCGTCCGCCGCAGACAGCTCGACCCCGCGCCTGGGCTCGCCCGACCGCAACAATGCGTCCAACTGTTCGGCGATGACGGTCTCTGGAATATCGATGCCGTTCCGCCGGAGCACGGCCTCGACCGTCACCATGCGCACATGCTAGCAGCTCGTGCGCGATTGTGCGCATCCGACGCCGACGTGCTGCATACAGGGCCGCCGTCATCGAATGACGTAGATCGCGCACAGGCCGCGGCTGGCCGAATCGGCAGCGAATTCCCTTAATCCGCACGTCCAGCCGGTCGCGCCGAGTCAGCGGGTCCGCCGGCCCAGCTCCGCGGACGGGCTGACGCCGAAGCGCCGCTTGTAGTCGGCGGCGAACCGGCCGGTATGGGTGAACCCCCAGCGCAGCGCGGCGTCGGTGACCGAAGCCGGCGGATCGTCCGAGATCAACTCCGCACGCACCTCGTCCAGCCGCACGTCACGCAGGTATTCCCGGGGAGCGGCTCCCATGTGCTCGCGGAATCCCTCCTGCAGCCGGCGCACGCCCACCCCGGCCACCTCGGCCATCTGCGCGGTCGTCCACGGTCGAGCCGGGTCCGCGCGCACCGCGTCCAGCACCCGATTGACCGTGCGGGGTCGCATGACTGCGCTCCCGTCGGCCTGCTCGGGCAGCGCCGCCAGCGCGAACATGGTGGTGATCGTCCCGGCGACCTGCTCGGCGGCGATCGGATTCGCATAGGCCTCGGGGTTGCGCCGCACCTGCGTCGCCATCGTCCGCACGAAATCCAACCAGCCCTGACCGGCCGGCGAGGTCAGGTCGACGTGGAACGGCAACCGCAGGCCGGGCCGGCCGAACACTCGGGCCAACTCCCGGTCCAGGTACTCGTGGTCGATCTTCACGCCCAGGTTGGCGCAGTCGGCGGTCCACCGGCGGATCATCGTCGGGGTGTCCGGCGGGTGGACGGTGGCGTGGCCGGGTTCGACGTCGGCCTCGTCCCCGGCCAGCGTCGACTCCATGTGCCCGGACACCGGCACGTTGATCCCGTAGGCGCCGGCGTGCTCGGTGGCTACCGACACGGCGGCGCCCCAGTCGATGTGCGCGACGGTCAGCGGGCCGAGGCGGATGGAGCGGAAAGTCAGGCGCGGCAGCGTGCCAGCGCGAAGCGGCCGCAGCACATGCGGGAAGAACTCCCGCGACACCAGCCGCTCGGCATCGGCCCAATCGATGGCGGCGACGGATTCGTCGGTCACCGCCACCTCCACGTCGAGTCGGGTTTGTCGCGGCTCCGGGAACCCGCCGCGTTATCCGGATGAACACCGCGCTCCGTGGATCGACCCGGCGTCGGGTTCGCCCTACGGTACGTCTTCAATCTCACCCCACGTTACCGATGAACAGGGAGAATGACATGGGCGTCATGCGGCTGGGTTATGTACACGCAAAGGTCACCGACCTCGAGGAGGCCAAGCGTCACTACGGGTACACGATGGGCCTCAAGCCGATGCGCGAGGAGGAGGGTCGCGCCTTCTTCAAGGGCTGGGACGAATGGGACCACCACTCGCTGGTGCTGGAGGAGGGTGGCGTCGGCCTGACCAAGATGGGCTACAAGGTGGCCAAGCCCGAGGACCTGGACATCTATGAGAAGCGGGCCGCCAACTTCGGCTGCATCACGCAGCGGATGAGCAAGGGCGAGAACCCCGAGGTGTCCGACGGGGTGCGGATCTTCCTGCCGTCCGACCACGTGTTGGAGCTGTACCACGATATGACGCTAGTGGGCACCGAGGTCGGCTCGGTGAACCCGGAGGTGTTCCCGAGGCACCTGCTCGGGGTCGGCGCACCCCACATCGACCACCTGCTGGTCACCACCTCGGACGTGAACCTGATGGACCGGCTGTTCCGGGAGGTGTTCGACTTCTACGCGGTCGAGCGGGTCTGCACGTCGCTGGAGGACGACGCCGACTACATCGGCACCTGGATGTCCACCGGGATGCGTCCGCACGACATCGCGTTCGTCGACGGGCCGCAGGGCAAGCTGCACCACTTCGCGTTCGGGCTCAAGGACTGGTCGGAGATCCTGCGGGCCGGGCAGCTCTTCAGCATGGACGACGTGCCGGTCGACATCGGTCCGACCCAGCACGGCATCACCCGCGGCGAGACGATCTACTTCTTCGACCCCTCCGGGAACCGCAACGAGGTGTTCTCCGGCGGCTACGAGGCGTTCCCCGACCGGCCGACCGTGACCTGGACGGTGGACCAGCTCGGCAAGGGCATCTTCTACATCGACCGCGAGCTCAACGAGCGTTTCACCACCGTGCTGACCTGAGCACCGCCGGGCCGGGGCTGACGGTCCTCAGCCGCCGACCTCCACCCGGTGTGGCACGTGCGCCGGCTTGGCCATCTCGACCAGGGCGTCCAGCCGGCGCACGTCGAACTCCTCGGGGTTCGGCACCCGCAGCCGCACCAGCAGCTCCGGTCGATCGCTGCCGGGCAGCGCGGTACCGGTCTGCGTCGACTGGGCGGTGCCACCGGATTCGAGCAACTCCGGTTCGATGTCGAACAGGGCCCGGACCGCCGCCCGCACCCCTCGGGCGGTGCCGCGCCACTGCAGCAGTTCCACCCCGATCTGCACGAGTTCCCTTTGCCGTTCGGCACTCTGGTGCCCGTCCAGCGCGATGCCCATCCAGCCGGCCAGCCACGGCAGCATGTCCTCGGGCGCCGTCGCGGGATCCAGATAGGCGGGCAGCGAGTCCAGGGTGGTGATGATCGGTGCGAGCACCTCGTCCAGCGCGCCGCACCACCGCTGGGTGAACGAGTCGCCCAGGAAGACCGCCGGCAGCGTCCGACCGATCGGATACGGGCTGGCCAGCCCCGGCACCAGCCCTCTCATCAGGTCGCCACCGTTCCGGAGCACCTCGCAAGCTCGGTCGCCCCGAAACGGGCGCCGACCTGAGGTATTTGATGGTTCGCTCGGCAAGCCTCGCTCATCAGGAGTTGCCCCGCACCCGGACCTGGTGCTCGTAGGAGAAGACCAACGCGGTGGGCGAGAGCGGGATCCGCTGCGCCGACGACCCCCGCCGGCCAGTCGAGGCATCAGCCGGGAACAATTGCACGTTGACCTCCTCGGCCATGTCGACCCCGGGGATCCGGGCCAGCGCCGCGTTCACCTCGTGCGCCTGCACGGCCCGGCCGAGCGGCCACCCGGTGCCCTCCGGCCCGCCGTGCAGCGGGTCGAACAGCCTGTAGACCGCCGTCAGCACCTCCTTGCGGACGTCCTCGGGCCGGTACCGGGCGCGGGCCCGCACGCTGATCACCGCGGTGACCCCCTGGTACTCGGGCGGCTCGATGACCAGCCGGGTGCCGACCAACCGGCGTTCGTCCAGGTAGCCGGCGATCCGGGTGACTGATTCGGGCAGCGGCACCAGGTCGTCCCGGCGGATCCGGCCGACGTCGTCGGTGGCCACGAACGGCACCACCAGCACCCGCACGCCACCGCCGTCGACGCCCAGGCAATGCACCCGGGCGATCTCCGGCGCGACCTGCTTAGTCAGCTCGACGTAGTCCTCGGCGGTGACCGCACGGCCGCGGGACCGGAGCACCAGGGGGCCGCGGAGCTTGGCGTCTTCGATGTCCTCGGCCCGGGCGCCGCCGACGGCCGGCGTCCGGTTCTCCACCCGGGCGACGTACGGCACGCTGGTCTTGAGCACCCGCACCTGGCCGGTGGCGATGTTGCCGCGCACCCCCCCGCCGGTGCGGTAGACCGACAGCCGCAGGTGTGCTCCCTTGGGCGGCACCGCGCCGTACTGCCGCAGCGTGCCGTCGCCCTGCCGGACGGCCGGACCGAACTGCACCTCACCGGCGAACGAGTCGATGTGGAAGCACTTCTCGTCCGCTTCGGCCTCGGCGAAGTGCTCAACCGCCGACCACTCGGTCACCCCGTCGTCGTCGATGACCTGCAGCACCCCGGGCTCCTCCCAGGGCACAACCGGCCGCCGCTGCAGCACGAGCCGCTGCCCCGGTGTCCCGTCGGAGACCCCGAGATCCTCGTTGCGCACAACCTCGGCGTGCACCATCCGCGCGGTGCCACCGATGGTGAAGGCGGACACCGACAGGATCCGGGGTGAGGCGGTGTAGGTCGGCTGGCCCTCCTCCGGCACCAGCAGCCGGCAGCGGATCCAGCCGGCCCGGTTGCGGGCCAGGATGGACGTCTCGTGATTCTCGGGGACGTGCAGGACCACGTCGCCGGCCTTGTTCATGCCGCCGGTGTCGTCCCGGTCCACGTCGCACGGCGACCAACCGGAGGAGGTCCAGGCCTCCCAGATCAGCGGCGGCCAGTCCGGCCGGACACCGACACCCCTGACCCGGCAGTCCATTCGGATGACGATCGCGCAGGACGGCACCGCGTTGGACAGCCCGATCAGCAGGCAGTCCCCCGGCTGCGGCGAGCTCTGGAAACAATCGAACTCGCCGCCGGAGCGCAGCGCGACACTGTGGTCGACCGTCTCCCCACCGGCCGCCATCGCCCCCGCCCGCGCGAACGAGCAGGGCACGATGTCCAGGTCCTTGATCGTGGAGAAGACCACCGGGTCGGCGACATCCGTTCGCGGGGTGGCCACCTCGGTCTCCCGGCGCACGACGACGGTCTGCGGTTGCGGCGCCGACAGCCAG
>DATDBV010000442.1:0-6551 GCA_036524715.1 Nakamurella sp.
TACCGGTACCTGGCGGGACCTCCGGAGACGGCGGACATCTGATCATTCTGCCGAGCCCGATTCGAGTGTGCAGAACACGCCCGTTCGGGCCGTCGGCAAGGGCGGGTTCTGCACACACGATCAGCCGGTGACGACCTCCCCCGCCTGGTGCCGGAACTGCGTCCGGTACAGCTCCGCGTAGAGCCCGGCCTGGGCGATCAGCTCGTCGTGCGTGCCGGACTGCACCACCCGCCCGCCGTCCACCACCACGATCCGGTCGGCGCTGCGGATCGTCGACAGCCGGTGCGCGATCACCAGCGACGTGCGGCCGTTCAGCGCCTCGGCCAGCGCCCGTTGCACCGCGACCTCCGACTCCGAGTCCAGGTGCGCGGTCGCCTCGTCCAGGATCACGATCGCCGGCGCCTTCAACAGCACCCGCGCGATGGCCAGCCGCTGCTTCTCCCCGCCCGACAGCCGATGCCCGCGGTCGCCGACCACGGTGCCCAGTCCCTCCGGCAGGCCGCGCACCAGCTCCCAGATCTGCGCGGCCCGCAACGCCTCGACCAGCTCGTCGTCGGTCGAACCCGGGCGCGCGTAGAGCAGGTTCGCCCGGATGGTGTCGTGGAACAGGTGCGCGTCCTGGGCGACCACGCCGATGGCGTCCCGCACCGACTGCAGCGTCAGGTCCCGCACGTCGCGCCCGCCAACCAGCACGGCACCGGTGTCCACGTCGTAGATGCGCGGCACCAGCTGGGAGATGGTCGTCTTGCCCGCCCCCGATGGGCCGACCAGCGCGACCAATTCGCCGGCCCGGGCGGTGAAGTCGATGCCGTGCAGCACCGGGTGCCGCGGGCTGTGGTCGTTGATCGCGACGTCCTCCAGCGAGGCCAGCGACACCTCGTCGGCGCCCGGGTAGGCGAAGTGCACGTCCCGGAACTCGATGGACTGGTCCCCCGCGGGCAGCGGCGAGGCGTCCGACTTCTCGGTGATCAGTGGCTTGAGGTCGAGGACCTCGAAGACCCGCTCGAACGAGACCAGCGCGCTCATCACGTCGACCCGCACGTTCGACAGCGCCATCAGCGGCCCGTACAGCCGGGTCAGCAGCAGCGCCAGCGACACCACCGCGCCCGGCTCCATCGCACCGTTGAGCGCCAGGGTTCCGCCGAGGCCGTAGGTCAGGGCCTGGGCCAGCGCGGCGACCAGGGTCAGTGCGACGATGAAGATCCGCCCGTACATGGCGGTGCTGACGCCGATGTCACGGACCCGGCCGGCCCGATCGCGGAACGAATCGGCCTCCACCTCCGGCCGGCCGAACAACGCGACCAGCAGCGCGCCGGACACGTTGAACCGCTCGGTCGTGGTCGTGTTCATCGACGCGTTGAGGTTGTAGCTCTCCCGGGTCAGCTGCTGCAGCTTGCGACCGAACCGCCGGGCCGGCAGCACGAACACCGGCAGCAGGATCAGCGACAAGACGGTGACCTGCCAGGACAGGGTGAACATCACTGCGGCGGTGAGGATCAATCCGATCACGTTGGCCACCACCCCGGACAGAGTGGAGGTGAAGGCCTGCTGCGCGCCGATGACGTCGTTGTTCAGCCGGCTGACCAGGGCGCCGGTCTGGGTGCGGGTGAAGAAGGCCAGCGACATCTGCTGCACGTGCTCGAACACCTTGGTCCGCATGTCGAAGATCAGGCCCTCGCCGATCCGCGCGGAGTACCAGCGGGTGCCCAGCGAGAGCAGCGCGTCCAGCACGGCCAGGGCACCGATCACCAGCGCGGTGGTGACCACGGCGCGGACCGTGCCGTTGCCGCTGATCTCGTTGACGACGTCACCGGCCAGCAGCGGGGTGGCCACCCCGATGACCGAGGAGATGACGGTCAACAGCAGGAAGATCGACAGGTCCCGGCGGTACGGCCGGGCGAACGAGACGACCCGGCGCAGGGTGCCCTCGGTCAGCTTGTGCTGCACCACCGAACTGTCCTGGTACATGGTTCGCCACGCACTGGCGCCGGTCATCCGGCCACCGGGTCTGGTCATGAGCACGCTCCTGGCGCTCGCAGTCCGGCCATGAACGGGGTCAACGCCGCGACGGTACGGTCGGCTTCCCGCTGCGGTTGCGCCCAGGGCGAACGCCGCGGTCAGCCCACCGGGATCTCGAACCTGGCCCGCTCCGGCACCGGCACCAGATCCTGATAGTCCTTGTGCCGCTGAATGTATCGCTTGACGAACGGGCAGTAGGGCAGCACCGTGGCGTTCCGGGCGCGCATCTCGTCGAGGGCGTCGCCGATCAGCCGGGAGGCCAGGCCCCGGCCACCGAACTCGTCGCCGATCTCGGTGTGCACGAATGAGTACCGCTCGCCCCTTGTCCGGTACTCGGTGAAGCCGGCCAGCGCGTCGCCGACGTGGATCTCGAACCGGTTGTCGTCCGGGTTGTCCACGACGGTGATCGGCACGTCAGGTTCGGTCATGAGGTTTCCTTCCGCGGTTCCGGGTCAGGCCGAGCCGACCCATTCGTCGGTGCCATCGATGAACACCTGACGCTTCCACACCGGCAGCCGGCGCTTGACCTCGTCCACCAGGTCCATGCAGGCCGCGAACGCCTCGCGCCGGTGCGCGCCGGACGCGGCGGCGGCCAACGCGATATCGCCGACCCGCAGCAGGCCGACCCGGTGCGAGACGGCCACCGCGATCACCCCCGGTCGGGCGGCGATCTCGGCCGCAACCTGGGCGACGACCGCCCCGGCGGTCGGGTGCTCGTGGTAGTCGAGTTCGGTGACGCCCCGACCGCCGTCGTGGTCGCGGACCACCCCGGCGAAGGATACGGTCGCCCCGGCCGCGGCGTCCTGCACCGCGGCATAGTGCTCGGCCGGGTCCAGCGGCTCGGCGGTCACCCGGGCCAACCCGACCCGCCCGGTCACCGGGCCGGCCTCGCTCACCGGTGGTCACCGCCGCGGATCTGGTCGATGGCGTGGTCGAGCACCAGGTCGAGGACCGTCAGACCGTCCCGGACGCCACCGGTCGAACCCGGCAGGTTGACCACCAGGGTGTGGCCGGCCACCCCGGCCAGCCCGCGGGACAGCACGGCGGTGGGGACCTGGTCGCTGCCTTCGTCGCGGATCGCCGCGGCCAGACCGGGGATCTGGACGTCCAGCACCGCGGCCGTCTCCTCCGGGGTGGTGTCGGTCGGGGAGATGCCCGTGCCGCCGGAGGTGATCACCAAATCGGCGCCGATCGCATCCCGCAGGACGGCGCCGAACTCCGACCCGTCGGCCCGAACCAGCGGGCCGGTCACGGCGAACCCCCGCTCGACGAGCCAACTCCGGATCACCGGACCGGTCCTATCCGGATATACCCCGGCCGCTGCCCGGGTCGAGGCGATGATCACCACCGCGGTTCGGCTCATCGGCTCGTCACCTGCCGTCCGGCCGGGTCCAGGTGCCGGTCTTGCCGCCCTCCTTGCGCTCGACGCGCACCGCGTCGAGGACCGCGGCCGGGTCGACCGCCTTGATCATGTCGTGCAGCGTCAGACCGGCGACGGCCACGGCGGTCAGCGCCTCCATCTCGACACCGGTGCGATCGGCCGTCCGCACGCGGGCGGCGATGCGCACCTCGGCCTCGCCGACGTCGAGATCGATGGTGACCCCGGAGATCGCGATCGGGTGGCACAGCGGGACAAGGTCGGGCGTGCGCTTGGCCGCCATGATGCCGGCGATCCGGGCGGTGGCCAGCGCGTCGCCCTTGGGCAGACCGCCCCGGCGGAGCAGGTCAGCCACCCCGGCGGTGGTGCGCAGCACGCCGGTCGCGACCGCCTCCCGGGCCGACACGGCCTTGTCGGACACGTCCACCATCCGCGCGGCGCCCGAGGCGTCCACATGCGTCAGCGTCGGTCGTTCCGGGTTGGGCACGACCGCGATCGTAGCCGGGTTGCTGACGCAGCCGGTCCCACCCGCGTCCGCTGGAAGACTGATTCCAAGGGGTCAGTGGTCGTGAGTGGTCGCGACTGCGGAAGTTCGGGTCGCTGGCGACCGGATGTTCCGCGCGAGCGGTTCGGGCGGCCGACAGGTGGGCGTTTGCGGGGGTTGCGGAGCTTCCGGTCGCTGTGGGCGACCGGATGTTCCGCGCGAGCGGTTCGGGCGGCCGAAAGGACCGGGTTTGCGAGGGGTTGCGGAGCTTCCGGTCGCTGGGGGCGACCGGATGTTCCGCGCGAGCGGTTCGGGCGGCCGAAAGCGGGGCCGGGAGGTGGTGGGCACGGACAACCAGTCGCCGCCGAACGCGATCGCCGGTGGCCGCGGTCGAGCAGGTGGGGTGAGGGCCAGCGGGGTGCCGCCGTTGTCGTCGTGGTTCGACGGCCTCGACGACATGCCCGAAGAACCCGGTGACGGCGGGCACGCGACCCCGATGGCCGTGTCCTGACCGGGCCGGAAGCTTTGGGCCATCACGTTGGGCACGTACTGCAAGCCGTTCGACCGGCACCCACCGGCATCCGTATGTCACCGATGACAGTCGTCAGTATGTCACCGGTGACAGAAAGTTTGAGAAATCTCTCTGTCACCGGTGACATACCCCGTCCCGATGCCCTACAGTTCATTACGTTGAGACTTGCGCCACCGTCTGAAGACCTCACCGGCGCGTCTCGTGCATGCCTGCCTGATTATCGAAAGCCCTTTCGGCGCCGCCGGAACGGGCATATTGCTGCGCGCTCCGCGGACCGATCGGTCGGCGGCGCTTGCCCAAGCCCAAAGAAGGGACCAGTTGTGAGCACCGAAGCGGCACCCGCCGGCAAGACATCGAGTACCCGAATCGCGGTCCAGAAGTTCGGCACGTTCCTGTCCGGGATGATCATGCCGAACATCGCGGCGTTCATCGCGTGGGGGCTGATCACCGCCCTGTTCATCGAGAAGGGGCCGTTCCCGATCGCGGTGATCGGCGGGTTCGGGTTGGACCCGGACGGGGTGGCGAACCCGGGGCTGGTGGGTCCGATGATCCGGTACATGCTGCCGATCCTGATCGCCGCGCAGGGCGGCCGGATGGTCTACGGGGTCCGCGGCGCGGTCGTCGGGGTGGTCGCCACCATGGGCGTGATCATGTCGACCGGGCAGCCGATGTTCATGGGCGCGATGCTCATGGGCCCGTTGGCCGCGTGGCTGATGAAAAAGGTCGACGGGGTCTGGGACGGCAAGATCAAGCCCGGCTTCGAGATGCTGGTCAACAACTTCTCCGCCGGCATCCTGTCCGCCGGGTTGGCGGTCGCCTCGTTCTACGTGTTCGGGCCGGTCATCGAGGGTGTGTCGACGGCGTTGGGCAACGGGGTGGACTGGTTGATCAGTCATAGCCTGTTGCCGTTGGCCAGCCTGATCATCGAACCGGCCAAGGTGTTGTTCCTGAACAATGCGATCAACCACGGGGTGTTGACCCCGTTGGGTATCAACCAGTCGGCGGAGACCGGGCAGTCGATCCTGTTCCTGCTGGAGGCCAATCCCGGCCCGGGGGTGGGTCTGCTGATCGCGTACTCGATCTTCGGGACCGGGCTGGCCAAGAGCACCGCGCCGGCGGCGGCGATCATCCAGTTCTTCGGCGGCATCCACGAGATCTACTTCCCGTACGTGCTGATGAAGCCGCTCACGCTGATCGCGACCATCGCCGGCGGCATGGTCGGCATCCTCACGTTGACGATCTTCAACGCCGGGCTGCGGGCGCCGGCCGCGCCGGGCTCGATCATCGCGGTGTTGATCCAGACGCCGGGCGGCAGTTTCGTCGGGGTCATCGCCTCGGTGTTGTTGTCGGCGACGACGAGTTTCGTGATCGCCTCGATCATCCTGCGGGCCAGCAGGAAAACCGAGGAGGGCGGTGATCTGGCGGCCGCGACGGCGCAGATGGAGGGGCTCAAGGGCAAGAAGTCCGCGGTGTCGGGTGTGCTGACCGACATCGAGACCGCCCAGGAGGAGGCCGACGAGGCCCGGGAGGCCGCGACCCGCACCCGGCCGATCCATAGGATCGTGTTCGCCTGCGACGCCGGCATGGGCTCGTCCGCGATGGGCGCCTCGGTGCTCCGCAACAAGATCCGCAAGGCGGGATTCGCCGACGTCACGGTGGTCAACATCGCGATCGCGAACCTGGTCGACGATGTCGACCTGATCGTCACCCATCAGGACCTCACCCCCCGGGCGAGGGACAAGGCCCCTGGTGCGCAGCATGTCTCGGTGACCAACTTCATGAACAGCCCCAAGTACGACGAGATCGTCGAGGAGCTCAAGACGACCAATACCGCGTCCTCGACCTGATCCTGCCGACCAGCGAGACAACTTCTCTGCCAAACGATTCGAAGGAGATCCACGCAGTATGACCGATATTCTGAACGTGTCCCAGGTCAAGACCCCCGGCACCGCGGTGGGCAAGGACGACGCGATCCGGGAGGCCGGGCAGATCCTGGTCGACGCCGGCGCGGTCGTCCCGGAGTACATCGACGCGATGTTCGAGCGGGAGAAGTCGGTGTCCACCTACATGGGCAACTTCCTGGCCATCCCGCACGGCACCAACGAGGCCAAGGACTCGATCAAGGCCTCCGCCCTGTC
>DATDBV010000443.1:0-20057 GCA_036524715.1 Nakamurella sp.
AGTGCGTTGGCTGCCGGGCTGGGCGAAGCCGCCGGTGGGGCGTTGTTCGCCTTGGGGCTGGCCACGCCGGTCGGCGGTGCGGCCATCGTCGGAACCATGGGCGTGGCGGCGTCGGTCCATGCGCCGCAAGGGTTCTTCGCCACCGAGGGCGGTCTGGAGTATCCGGCCGTACTGGGTCTGATGGCGGGCGCGCTGACCCTGATCGGGCCGGGGAACATTTCCCTCGACCAACTCTTGGGCGGCCGATTTGACCGGCCGTGGATGCGCGCGGCGGCCCTTGCGGCGGCCGCGGCGGCGCTGGCCGCGGTGCTGATCAAGCGCCAGCGGGTATTGGCCGAACAGGCTGCCTTGGCCGAGCAGGGAGCGTCGGCCTGAGGGCCGCCGCAATCCGCCTACCGCGCGAGGCCCCCACACCCGGGCCCCCGCCGACAGGCAGTGATCGGCCTCCTCGGGTGGATTCACCGCGAACCTGGCGGGGAGCCCCGCTCACCGACCACAACTCTGGGTCGGCGCGGCGATCGGATCGGGGGAAGGGCACCTTCGGCGTCGTTGGGCCGGGTACCGCAGGTTTCCTACTCCGAGGATCTCGGCGCGTTCTTCCTCGGATAGGCCACCCCAGATCCCATATGGTTCACGGGTTCGCAGGGCGTGCCGACGGCATTCTTCGAGAACCGGGCAGCCATGGCAGATTGCCTTTGCCTGGTTGATTCGGCGCTGTTTCTGGTTTCTTCGTTCGCTCGTGGGATGGAAGAAGATCTCCCCATCCATGCCTCGACATGTGGCGTCCAGCTGCCAGTTCCATTCTTCGGAGACCGGGCGCAGGCGCGGCGTGTCACGCCGACGGCGGCCAGGATCATCGTGGCGGAGTTCTCTATTTGTCTTTTCGGCCAGTCCCAGCCGTTGGCCGATTTCCCGGTTGGTCATGCCTTCGCCGATGCAGGTCAGGATCTGTGCTTGCCTGTGAGTCAGGAAGGGTGTCATCGCTTCGTGGACGGCTCCCATTGCGCCGGACGCGATTTGGCGGGCGAAGGGCGCGTAACGCCGTCGCACCGGCCAGCAGCGTCCGCGCCCGCGGGAGAAGCTCCCGACCCGCCGAGGTGATCACCAGCCGGCCGTCCGCGGGACGGAACAGCACCAGATCGATCTCACGCTCCAACCGGTGGAGTTGCCGAGAAAGTGCGGGCTGACTGACGTAGAGCTCCGCAGCGGCGGCGGTCACCGATCCGGCGTCGGCGACGGCGACGAAGCAGCGCAGCAGTCGCAGTTCCATCCCCTCTCCGAACTGGGGGAACTGCGGGGCTGACAACCGGAAAGACCTTCTCCCATCACCAGCTTCGACAATGAACGCACCGGGATGGGAGGTTGTGTCGAGAACTTGGATGGCGGCGTTAGAGCAACCAAAGAGGCCGCAAATTGAAAAGCCCTCCTACGAGGCGGTGGTCAACGGTGATCACTGGCGGTGGCACGGACGGCTTTTGGTGAGCGCCAGGGCGAACCTGTCGGCGGTGGACTCGCTGCACCCAGGCGCAGCGACATGGGACCAGTCGCGTCCCGCTGTTGGAGTTCTCAGCGGGCACGGTTCACCGGTTGGAGCGCGGCAACCTCTCATTGCTCAGGACACAGATCGCCGAGTGCCCGGCCCACCGCTTCATGCGGCGGCGGACCGGAAGTGTGCAGCCGGGCATGGGTGTCGTCATGCAGCCTCTCGGAGTCTCTGATGCCTCAGCGCCCGGGTCCTTTCTCATGGGGCGCAGAGCCAGTGCGCGTGCCGGGCGGACTGGGGGCCGCCACGGGGGGCCGGTGATGGCTCGAGACCGCCGAGGAAAAGCCGAGATCGACATCGAGTAGCACGTCGAGGACGACGTGTTGCGGCTGATGTTCACCGCCTGCCACCCGATGCTCACGCCGCCGGCTCGCGCGGCGCTGACGCGGAAGATGCTGACGTGCCTGCGCACCGAGGAGATCGCGCGCGCGTTCCTCGCCCCACGCCGACGATGCCCAGCGCATCGTCGGGCCAAGAAGGACGCTCGCCGGGCGCCCTTCGAGGTGCCGAGCTCACGCCCCGGTTGGCGTCCGTCCTCGCGGTCCTCTACCTGCTGTTCAACGAGGGCGCTGGCCCGCCACCACCTGCTGCCGGCGGTGCGGGCCGACCTGCTGGTCAAGCTTGCCCGGCCGGACGAGGCCTGGGTCGAGTTCGAGCGGGCCGCCGGGATGACCGACAACGAGCGAAAGCGCGACCTGCCGCTGAGCCGGGCCGCGGAGTGCGTGTCCTGACCGCCTCGAATGACCTGCGCTCAGGCACCCCGGGATGCCTGTGCAAGCGTCAGGTCGTCCAGCGCCGCCGGTCAGGACTGGAGGGGAAAGCGGACCTCCCGGGCGATGCGCTGGTTGAGCTCGGCGAGGAACAGGTCGTCGTCGAAGTCGTAGGGCACCTCACGCTGCTGCCAGGCCGACAGCAGGATGGCGTTGGACAGCCGGACCGCGCCCATGCCCTCGGCGGCGGGCGCCAGCAGCGGCTCGTCATAGAGGATGGCGCGGGCGAAGTTTTCCAGCACCGCCGAGTGGTCAGTGCCGTGCGGGGAGTGCGCGTCGATGAGCTCCGTGGTCCGGTATCGGCTCCAGTCCAGCTCCTTACGCACCAGTTGCTGGATGGCGGTGGCGTCCATGGTCGCGGAGTACTCCTGCATCGGCCTCTTGAGCCGGTGCACGGTGGCGACCCGGCTGTCGTCGACGATGATCTTGCCCGCCTCGGCCAGGACCTCCAGGCGGTCGGTCCCCATCATGTCGTGGGTGCCGGTGATGAACACCCCGGTGCCGGCCCGTCCGTAATTGAGGACCGCGGTGACGTCGTCGTCGACGTCGATGTCATGGGCGAAGCCGAAAGGCACCTTGGACCACACGGACTGCGGCGCCCCGCACAGCCAGTGCCACAGGTCCATCTGATGGGCCGCCTGGTTCACGAGCACGCCGCCGCCCTCGCCGCCCCACGTGCCCCGCCACCCGCTGCTGTCGTAGTAGCTCTGCGGACGGAACCAGTTCGTGATGACCCAGGTCGACCGCCGCAGGTCGCCGATCTCCCCCGAGTCCAGGATCCCCTTGACCCGCGCCCACAACGGGTTGGCTCGCTGATTGAACATGGCCGCCAGCCGCACACCGGGCGTGGCCGCTGCGACGTCGAGCATCCGCTGGACCTGTTTGGTGTAGACGCCCAGGGGCTTTCCACCAGCACGTGCAGGCCCCGCCGCATCGCGTCGATGGCCAGGTCCGGGTGCAGGTAGTGCGGGACCGTGGTGATGACGGAGTCGACCTCGCCGCTGTCCATCATCTGGGCGGCGTCCGTGAAGTATGCGACCCCCGGGAACCGCTCGGCTATCCGCTCCCCAGTGGCGGCGTTGCGGCCCGACATCGCCCCCACGGTCAGGTGCGGCACCCGCCCCTGGGTGATGAGCTCGGCATAAAATGTTCCCTGGGCGGCCGAACCGATGATCCCCAGCCGGATCCGGTCGGGTGTGCCACCGCTCAATTTGTCGTCGCTCCTTGGGTCGGGCCGCACCAACGTACACCGCCGGTCGAGGCCTGCCACGGCAGGAGCCGGGGGGCTCCTCGTGACGCCCCGTCGAGCCGAGCCTTGGGCGAACGCGCCGCCGAACTCCATGCGCCCGTTAGCGATCGGCTCTCGGCGCTGTTTGCGGCGAGGACGGCGCGACGGCACAGATTTTCGGGCTGACGAGTCCGCACCGCCGCGTCGGGTCCGACGTTCGATACTCTGCGGCCCATGCCATGGGACCAAGGCCCGCGAGAACGTCGACCCGCCCCGCTGAGCGCAGTGCGCGGAGGCGTTGAGTGAGCGCCGCGGAGGTCCGCCCGGCCGGCACCGGTCTCACCAACGCCCGGGCCGTCGCCGTGCTGCGCGCAGCGATGACGTACGCCGAGAACGCAGGCATGCGGGTCAGCATCGTCGTCGTCGACGAGCGCGGCTTCGACGTCGTGTTGGAACGCAGCGACGGCGCGGCGTGGTTCACGCCCGCGCTGGCGCGGGCGAAGGCCCGCACCGCGGCGGCCTTCGGCGCTCGCTCAGAATCGATGGCTCCGATTCGCGAGCAGCGCCCCGAGGTGTGGGCTCTCATCGCCCAAGAGGTCGCCTTCACCCCCACCGCTCTCGCCGGCGGGGTGCCGATCGTCAGCGGCGGCCGGATTCTCGGCGCAATCGGAGTCAGCGGCGACAAGGGTCACCAGGACGCGCTCGCGGCCGACGCAGGCGCGGCGGCAGTCGACGCGGGCGGAGCAGCGCCGTCCTGAGAGCACCGACAGTTCTCCTCTTCGGTGATCTCATCGGCGGAGTTGCTCGGCTGAGGTCGTAGGCGCTGATGGCGTCGACCTTGGCGGCCGACGTGTTGGCGCTGATGGCCACGCCGAGTCCGGTGCCGCAGATCAGCAGCACCCGGTCGGCTTCGCCCCGGGCGACCTTGCGGGCGGCCGTGACCGCGACGTGCGGGTAACGCCACGATCTGCGCGACCCGCGGCGACAGGTACTCGGTAATGCGCTTGATCGCACCGCCTTACCCGCCGCGTCGCGGCCCTCGAAGATCGAAGATCACCACCAGGCGCTGACCCTCATGGCGGATCCATTTCCTGCATCTCGATGAGTTCGGCCGCAGGCGGACCAGCTCTGCCTCGTACCTTGTCTTGTCGAGCTTGGGGAGTCTCGCTGGTCCTCTCGTTGGCAGTCATACGACAGCGGCCACCGGCGTCTTGGGAAGCCGCGGTAGAACAACCTTGTCGAAGACGA
Source organism: Nakamurella sp. (assembly GCA_036524715.1). Classification (GTDB taxonomy): domain Bacteria; phylum Actinomycetota; class Actinomycetes; order Mycobacteriales; family Nakamurellaceae; genus Nakamurella. Next base: position 4,790 of record DATDBV010000443.1, read on the forward strand.
CGGCGGCGATGACCGCGCCGACGATCGGTCCGATAGTCGTGGCCAGGACCGACCAGTACCAGACGCCCGTGCCAGGGAGGGCCATGTCACCGAATCCCATCAGCAGCAGCATGAAGCGTGGCCCGAGGTCACGTGCCGGATTGAACGAGGCCTGTGATATCGGAGCCGCGAACATGATCAACATGCCGACCACGGTCCCGATGATGAGCGCACCGGCCCAGTCCGGAGGCTTGTTGACCTGGTTCGCCCCCGTCGACAGGACCATGACAACCAGGATCCCTGTGCATATTGCCTCGACGGCGAAACCGGTCCAGAAGGTGTGGGTCTCGAACCCCGCCGTGCCGGCGAAACCGGGATTCGGCGAGTAGGACGTCAGCATGGAGCCGATCCTCTCGCTAAAGAAATCAACCCCCATCTCAGCCGCCTTGAGTTCCATCGCCGGCTTGAAAATCGCTACCAGTACCGCCGCGCCCAGGAACCACCCGACAAACTGGCATGCGATGTACAAGGGCACGAGACGCCAGGGGTGACGCCCCGTGGCGGCCATCGCGAGGGTGATTGCAGGGTTGAAATGCGCACCCGACAGCGTTGCCGACACATAGATCGCCATCGCGATCGCGAACGCCCACCCGAAAACCGTCGGCCAGATTCCCGCGAAATAGCTGCTCGTCGGTGAACTCCAAGTCGTTGCCGTGAAGCCGATGCCGAGCCCGAGGAAGGCGATCAAGAAGCTACCCACGACCTCGCCGATGATCACCCTGCCGACGGTCGGGTGCAGTTCCTCCTGCGTGCCGACCTCCACAACAGCGTCTTTGCTCATCGCTGCTCACCGCCGAATGCGGTCATGACGGAAAATGCCTCACAGTTCATCTGTCTGTCTCCTTTGACAATTCTGCTGCCGGTCGGACACTCTCTTGACCTGATCGCTCGACGACCGAGATGCGTGCCTGGCGCCGGGTGTTCGGCTTCAGTGCGCCTGTGCAGTCCGCGATGACCACGAACCGGTCCGACGCCGTGGCGATGATCTTCCCGGTGTGGGCGCCGCCGCCCTTGACCCAGCCACCCGCCTGGTGCGGGCGGCCTGCGCTGCCGTGCGCGTTGCTGTTCTCGCTGATCTGACCCGGATCAGTGGCGGTGCTTGTCGAGTTCGCCCTGCACGGAGGCCAACAGCTCGTCCCAGGAGGCGATGAACTTAGGCACCGCCTGGGCCTCGAGGAGGGTGAACGCGTCGTCCAGGTCGACGCCGAGCGCTTGCAGGCCGGTGAACACGGCTTGGGGATCAGCACCGGTCTGGGTGTCCGAAATGGTGTTGCCGGTGGGAACGATCGTCCGGTGAGCGTGGTGGATGGCGCCGGGGCCGGCCGGTCTCAGCCGGTCGCGGTCCGGGCGATGTTCTCCTCTTCGGTGATCTCGTCGGCGGAGTCTGCTCGGCCGAGGTCGTAGGCGCTGATGGCGTCGACCTTGGCGGCCGACGGGCAGGTCGGGTCGAACCGGTAGTCCAGCCATTCCTTGGTCAGTCGCCGGGCGAGTTCGACGCCGATGACCCGCTGGCCCATGCAGAGGATCTGGGCGTCGTTGCTGAGCACGGACCGCTCGACGGAGAAGCTGTCGTGGGCGGTCACGGCCCGGATGCCGGGGACCTTGTTGGCGCTGATGGCCACGCCGAGCCCGGTGCCGCAGATCAGCAGGGCCCGGTCGGCCTCGCCCCGGGCGACCTTGCGGGCGGCCGTGACCGCGACGTGCGGGTAGGCGGTGTTGCCGTCGGTGTTGATTCCGACGTCGACGATCTCGGCGACCCGGGGGTCCTTCCGGAGATCCGCCTTGAGGATCTCCTTGTAGTCGAGGCCTGCGTCGTCGCTGCCGATGACGATGCGCCACTGTTCGGACATGGGTGGTCTCCTTCTGGGGTGGTGTGCCGGGGTGCCGGCGGGATGGGTGGTGGATCAGCCTTGGGGTGCGGGGGTGGCCGGTACTGCCGGGATGGCGGTGTGGCGGACGTCGGGTGCGCCGAGCCGGGCGGAGTCGGCGGTCTGATCGGTCGGCTGGGTCTGGGATTCGCGTTCGGCGGTCACCCGGGCGCGGTAGTGCTCGATCTCGCGGGCCACGGTGGCGTCGTCCCAGCCGAGCAGGGGGGCGACGAGTTGGGCGACCTCGGGAGCGGTGTCCACGCCCCGGTGCCAGGTGTCGACGGAGACCCGCAGCCGGCGGGCGAGGATGTCGTCCAGGTGCAGCGCGCCCTCACCGGTCACCGCGTAGTACGCCTCGGCGCGCAGGTACGCCGGTGCCGACGCGAGGGGTTCGCCGAGGTCGGGCCGGGTCCGGATCAGCTCCAGGATGTCCTGCACGGCCGAGCCGTACCGACCGAGCAGGTGCTGAACACACCGTGCGTCCAGGCCGGTGTCGGCGGCGATCGTGGTGCGGCTGTTCCACAGGGCCGGGTACCCGTCGGCACCGACCAGCGGGAGCCGCTCGGTGCAGCTGGGTGGGACCGGACCGGGCAGGTCCTTGACCGCTTCGTCGACGGCGTCCTTGGCCATCACCCGGTAGGTGGTGTACTTGCCGCCGGCGACGACGACCAGGCCCGGCGCGACAGTGACCACGGCGTGCTCCCGGGACAGGCTGCTGGTCTGGTCGGATTCGCCGGCCAGCAGCGGCCGGAGCCCGGCGTACACACCGACGACATCGGCTGTGGTGAGTGGGTTTTCCAGCAGCCGGTTGGCCTGACCGAGGACGTACTGGATGTCCGCCTGGCTGGCGGCCGGGTGGGCCAGGTCGAGATTCCAGCTGGTGTCGGTGGTTCCGATGATCCAGAAGTCGTCACTCCACGGGCACGGGATGATGAACAGCAGGCTCGTCTCGGTTTCGGTGATCAGTCCGGTGCGGGAGTCGATGCGGTCCCGGGGCACCAGGATGTGCACGCCCTTGGATGCCTGCACCCGGAACCGGCCCTTGCTGCCGAGCATGGCCTGCAGCTCGTCGGTCCACACGCCGGCGGCGTTGATGATCCGCTTGGCCCGGATGTCCAACCGCTTCCCGGTTTCCAGGTCGGTGACCTGGGCGCCGACGACGCGGTCGCCGTCCCGGAGGAACCCGGTCACGCGGGCGCTGGTCGCGACGGCGGCGCCGTGGGCGGCGGCGGTTCGGGCGAGCATCATGGTGTGCCGGGCGTCGTCGAGCTGGCCCTCGTAGAACTTCAGGCCGCCGCGGACGGTGTCCTTCTTGGCTCCGGGGAACGTCGCCAATGTCTGGCGCCTGCTCAGGTGGCGGTGGTGCGAGGGGACACCCTTGCCGGCGCCGAGGATGTCGTAGACGGCCACGCCGGCGCCGACGTAGGCACGGTCGATGACCGGTCGTTCCAGCGGGTAGACGAATTCGACCGGCCGGGCCAGGTGCGGGCACAGGGTGTCCAGGATCAGTGAGCGTTCCCGCAACGCCTCGAACACCAGCGGGAAGTGCAGCTGCTTGAGGTAGCGCAGGCCGCCGTGCACGAGTTTGGACGAGCGGCTGGAGGTCCCCGATCCCAGGTCGCGGGCCTCGACGAGGCCGACCCGAAGGCCGCGGCCGGCGGCGTCCAGGGCGGCGCCGGCGCCGACGACCCCGCCGCCGATGACCAGCACGTCCAGGGTCTGCTCGGTCATGGCCGCCAGCGCGGCCGTGCGGCTCTGCGGGCCGAGGGTCGGGCCGGCGGCGATCCGGTGGTTGGTCATGGTCTGCTCCTGCCCTGCTGTCGGTTGACTGTTGTTGCTGTTCATGGGGTTCCGGGTCACGGCCGGCCGCCGCGGAGCTGGTCGCGGGCGGCGGCGACGACCGCTTCGGGGGTGAAGCCGAACTTCGTCTGCAGGGCCTTGAGCGGGGCGGAGGCGCCGAAGGTGGTCATCGCGATGATCGCGCCGGCCGTGCCGACCCAGCGGTCCCAGCCGAACGAGGAGGCCTGTTCGATCGCGACCCGCGCGGTGACCCGGGGCGGCAGGACGCTGTCCCGGTAGTCCTGGTCCTGCCGGTCGAACAACTCCATGGAGGGCATGGACACGACCCGGCTGCTCACGCCCTCGGCCGTGAGCTGCTCGTGTGCGGCAACGGCGAGCGCGACCTCGCTGCCGGTGCCGATGATGATCACATCCGGGGTTCCGGTCGGATCGCCGGCCAGGACGTAGGCGCCGCGGGCCAGGCCATCGGCCGGGGCGTACCGGGTGCGGTCCAGGGTGGGCAGGGCCTGCCGGGACAGGATCAGGGCCACCGGGTCGTGCCGCAGCGGCATGATCAGCCGCCACGCGGCGGCGACCTCGTTGGCGTCGGCGGGGCGCAGGTCGATCAGCCCGGGGATGGCCCGCAGGGACGCCAGTTGTTCGACGGGTTGGTGGGTGGGACCGTCCTCGCCGACCCCGATCGAGTCGTGCGTGTACAGGTGGATGACGGGCAGTTCCATCAGGGCGGACAGCCGCAGGGCGCCGCGTTGGAAATCGGAGAAGATCAGGAACCCGGCCTGGTAGGCGCGGATCTTGGACAGGGCAAGGCCGTTGGCGATGGCGCCGGCGGCGTGTTCGCGGACGCCGAAGTGCAGGTTGCGGCCCGCCCGGTCGTCCGGAGCGAAATCACCGGCCGCCGGCAGGGTGAGCCGGGACTTGTTGGACGGGGCCAGGTCGGAGGATCCGCCGAGCAGCCAGGGCACTCGGGCGGCGATTGCGTTGAGGACCGTGCCGCTCGCGTCCCGGCCGGCGACTCCCTTCGCGTCGGCCGGGAAGGTGGGGATGTCGCCGTCCCAGCCGTCGGGCAGCAGCCGACGTTGCATCCGGTCCAGCTGGTCGGCCAGCTCCGGGTGTTCGGTGGTGTAGCGGGCGAACAGGTCATCCCAGTGCTCGCGCAACCGTGCGCCGCGGGCCCCGACTCCCTCGGCGAGGTGGTCGCGGACCCGGTCCGGCACCAGGAACTGCTCGTCCTCCGGCCAGCCGTAGGACCGCTTGGCGCCGCGGATCTCGGCCTCACCCAGCGGCTCGCCGTGCGCCGAATGGCTGCCGGCCTTGGTGGGGGCGCCGAAGCCGATGACGCTGTCCACGATGACGAGGGTGGGCCGGTCGGTTTCCGCCCGGAAGGCGTCGAAGGCGGCGGACAGGGCGGTCAGGTCGTTGGCGTCGGCGACGTGTTGGACGGCCCAGCCGTAGGCGCGGAAGCGGGCCGCGACGTCCTCGCTGAACGCCAGGCCCGTGTCACCTTCGATCGTGATCTTGTTGTTGTCGTAGATCCAGCACAGGTTCGACAGTTTCTGGTGTCCGGCGAGCGAGGCGGCCTCGGCGGCGATGCCTTCCATCAGGCAGCCGTCGCCGGCCAGCGCGTAGACGTCGTAGTCGAACAGCCGGTATCCGGGCCGGTTGAACATGGCGGCCTGCCACAGCCCGGCCATCGCCATGCCGACGCTGGTCGCGACCCCGGTCCCGAGCGGGCCGGTGGTGCATTCCACGCCGGCCGTCCACCGGTACTCCGGATGCCCGGGGCACTTGGAGTCCAGCTGCCGGAACCGCTGCAGGTCCGGCAGCGACACCGCCGGCTCACCGAGCACCTCGTACTGCGGGTTCACCGAGCGCACGCCGGCCAGATGCAGCATGGAGTACAGCAATGTCGAGGCATGCCCCGCCGACAGCACGAACCGGTCCCGGTTGCTCCAGATCGGCGCCGCCGGGTCGAACCGCAGGTACCGCTGCCACAGCGTGTACATCACCGGCGCCAGGGCCATCGGGGTGCCCGGGTGGCCGGAGTTCGCGGCCTGCACGGCGTCCATGCACAACGTGCGGATCGTGGTCACGGTCAGCTGGTCGTCCGGGAGATCGTCGAGCGCGATCCTCACGGGTGCGGCGGTGTCGGTCATGTCGGAGGGTCTCCAAAGGTCGGTGCATACGGGGTCGGGAAAGACGCGGACCGGCGGCGAAATCTGGTGCCTGCCTGCCCGTTCGGGCCGTGCAGAGGTCGCGGACTACCCTGCGGTGGGTCGCGGCTGCCGGAGCGCGGCCAGGGTCGGGAAGATGCCCTTGAGCGCGGGATACAGCTGTCGGTACGCCTCGTGCGCGGTGCGGTAGCGGTCCGTGTCGTCGGGGCGGGGGCGCACGACGGTGTCGACACCGCTCATCTGTTCGGCGGTGGTCGCGACGTCTTTGGTGCCGGTGAGGCCGACGGCGGCGGCCGCGAGCACGGCGGCGCCCAGGGCGGTCGTCTCGGCCTCGGCACTGATGGCGACCTCGCGTTCGAGGATGTCGGCGAGGATCTGGGTGAACAGGGTGGAGCGGGACGCGCCGCCCATGGCGACCACCCGGTCGATGGGCTGCCCGGTGGACTTCTCCACCAGGTCCAGGGTCAGGCGTTCCTCGTGGGCGAGACCTTCCAGCACGGCCCGGTACATCTCGGCCGTGCCGTCGGTGTCCGACAGGCCGATGAAGCAGGCTCGGGCGTCGGCGTCCCACCAGGGGGACTCGGCGCTGGTCAGGTAGGGCAGGTAGAGCACGCCGCCGGCGCCGGCGGGCACCCGGCGGGCGAGCGCTTCGAGTTGCTGTTCGCGGGATCCGGCGCCCACCGGCAACCCGGATAGGGCGTCGCGGAACCAGGCGATGGACAGCGCCCCGGAGGACAGCAGGGCTTCGGCCGTGTAGGCGCCGGCGATCGGACTGGCCAGCGTGCGGAACGCGGTGGAGGTCAGGTACTCGTCGCTGTGCGCGCCCAGGGTGATGCCGGTGCCGAGGTTGATGTAAGCGCTGCCGCCGGCGTGCACCGCGGCGCCCAGCCCGGCGCACTGACCGTCGCCGGCACCGGCGACGACCGGCAGACCGACCGGCAACCCCGTGGCGGCGGCCGCACGGGCGGTGACCGTGCCGATCACCTCGCCGGGAGCGACCAGGTCGGGCAGCTGGTCCCGGCGCAGCCCGGCCATCGCGATCAGGCTGTCGGACCAGGTGAAGTCGGCCAGGTCCATCAGCGACATCGGGTCCGCGGTCGCCCAGCTGGTCACCCGCAGACCGGTCAGCAGTTCGACCAGGTAGCCGTGGACCTCGTGCACCACGGCGGTCTTGGCCAGCACCTCCGGTTCGTGCTCGGCCAGCCAGGCCAGCTTGTACAGGCTCGGCGTGGTCGATGCGGGCTTGCCGGACAGGCGGTGCACGTCGGCGCTGCCGAGCCGGCGGATCTGCTCGCCGGCCCTGGTGTCCAGCCAGAGGATCGCCGGCCGGAGGGGCTGGCCGTGCTCGTCGAGGCAGACGAAGGTTTCCCGTTGGTGGGTGATGGACAGCGCGACCGGCTCCAGGTCGCGATCGGCCAGCAGCCCGGTGAGCTCGGCCAGCGATCCGGCCAGGGCCGCCCACCATTCCCGCGGATCCTGCTCCTGCCACCCCGGGTGCGGGTTGGACCGGGGATAGGAGCGGCGGGCCTCGGCGACGGCCGAGCCGTCCGCGGTGAAGGCCACCGCCTTGCACCCGGTGGTGGAGCTGTCGATCCCGATGACCACCGGCGACGTCGTCGTCATGATGTCCCTCGTTTCGTGTTCTGGATACTGGCAGGTCAGACGGTGGGCAGGGCGGCGGCGACGAGGCGACCGTGCGGGTCGGTGTCGCCCCGGATGATGTCCCGGACCGCGGCCAGCAGCGGGAGGCTGGGCCACAGTCCGGGGGCGCGCTGGTCGACCAGGGTGGCGGCGAGTTCGGCGGCGGGCACCCCTTCGACGGTCTGCTCGGCAGCGGTCATGGCCTCGAGCGCCTCGGCGGCGGTCTGCCCGCGGCCGATCCGGGACCCGTAGACGCTGTTGCGGCCGGACAGCGCGGTGACCTCGAGATCGCCCACACCGGCGAGTCCGAAGGCGGTGTCGGCCTGGCCGCCGACGAGAGTGGACAACTCGATCATCTCCTGGACCGCGCGGGCGAAGGCGGCGGCCTTCAGGTCGTGCCAGGGCTGGCCTCCCCGGTCCGCGAGACCGTCGGTGATGCCGAGCGCGATGGCGTAGACATTCTTCATCGGGGCGCAGACCTCCACCCCGTTCTCGTCCCCCAGGGCCTGGGCGCGGTAGCTGTCCGTCGCCACCGACCGTGCGACATCCTTTGCCAACCCGGTGTCCTCGGCCGCGAACACGGCGGCGGTGGCCCGGCCCGCGGCGACCTCGTTGGCCTTGCAGGGACCGCCGACCGCGATGATCGGCGGCAGCTGCACCCCCTGCCCGGCCGCGACCCGGCGGGCCGCCGCCGGCAGCAACTCGATCCGGCCCTGTTCGTCGGGGGCGAATCCCTTGCTGGTGAGCAGGATGGCCCTCGCCCCGGCCAGCCCCGGAGCGGCCCGGCGGACAACCTCTTCCACCCCGACCGACGCGACCGCGATGACCACCAGCTCGGCGCCGTCGAGCGCGCCGGCCAACTCGCGGTGATCGAACAGCTCGGTGCCCGCGGCCAGCGGGACATTGGTCCGCGGGTGCGGACGCCCGGCCCGGCAGGCGGCGAGCAGGTGATCGTCCAACCACGTGCCCCACAGTCGCACCGACCAGCCGGCCGTGCGGAACGGCGTGGCCAGGGCAGAGCCCATGGCACCGGCGCCCAGGATCGTCACGACGCGGGCACCGCCCCGGTCACCGGTCATGGAAGCGGTGGGCTGGACGTCAGGCTGACTCATCTGGTCGCTCTCCTCGTGTCTGTGAACTGCTCGAACGTGATACATAACTTTATAGCTGATAGATCTAACGCTGACAAGGTCGAGCAACGAGGTTTTCCTCCATCATCGTGTTACATCACACGCAGTCCACATGAGATTCCCCCATCCACAAGGAGGCCCGATGACGCAACCCGCGCTCGCCCGTACAAGATCATCGACGGGCAGAAACCCGGACAGCGCCTTGCCTACGTCATGCCGCCGGTGACCCAGGACAACGTCGAGGACGTCATCGAGCACGTGGTCACCGAGAAGGACGCGTTCCTCGCCCAGCTGCCGACCCTGGTCGAGGCCAATCTCGTCACCGGCGCCATCGCCAACGAGGCAGCACAGACCAGTTGACCTCAGCGGCGGGAGCGGGGATGGTCGACGGCCGCCGAGGAATATCGCGCGGCATATGTTAGAAGTGAAGCCCAAGGCATGGATCGAGGGGACGCACGATGAGCCAATCCACCCCCCGCGGCGTCGACGACGCCGGGTGGCAGACCCGGACGACCAAGCAACTGCAACGGCAACGCGAGATCGCGGAACTGGTCACCGCCGAGGGAACCGTGCGGATCGAGGACCTCATCGACAAGTTCCGGGTCAGCGCGATGACCGTGCACCGCGACCTGGATCAGCTCGAGGGCCAAGGCGTCCTGCGCAAGACCCGCGGTCAGGTCACCGCGCTCAGCTCCAGCCTCACCGAATCAAACGTCGCCTTCCGTGCCACGCAACACCTTTCCGCCAAGATCGCCCTGGCCAACGCCGCACTCGACTACATCGAACCCGGGCAGAGCCTGTTCCTGGACGACTCCACCACCGGACTGCAACTGGCCAGGATCCTCACGCAGCGCGCCCCGCTCGGCGTCATCACCAACTTCGCCGCCGTTGCCGCCGAGCTCGCCCGCGAACCGCACATCTCGCTCACCGTCGTCGGCGGGCTCTACCACTCCTGGTGCGACAGCTACATGGGACAGACAACCGTGGACGCCATCACCAAGATCCGGGCCGACACGTTCATCATGTCAACCTCCGCCATCACCGACGACATCTGCTTCCACCAGACCCAGGACACCATCTCCGTCAAACGGGCCATGTTCGAATCGTCCGCCCAGCGGATCCTCTACGCCGATCACACCAAGTTCGACCAGCGGGCCCTGCATGCGTTGCTGCCGTTGACCGATTTCGACGTCGTCATCATCGACGACCTGACCGCACCGGAGCATGTGGAGCGCCTGCGCCGCAAGAACATCAACCTCGTCATCGCTCCCACCGCGGTCAACGTCGATCCAGCTTCCATCGGATGACCCGCCCTGCGGGCTAAGGAGGTCGGCCGGATGGGCGCCACCGGGTGATGGGTCAGCGCGCCCCGCGGGTGTACCGGTGCTTCACCCCGACCCGGGAAGTACTCGGGGTCGCCGGCGACCCGCTGCTCGATGAGCGGGACGCGCTGGGCGGCCGGCACAAAGTGCGCGAACTCGCTGTTCAGCCGGACCAGGGCGGCCTAGATCGAGGCGGCGACCACCGGATCGCGGTCCGCATCCGGATTCAGGCCGCCGGCCAGTTCGACGACCACGCGCAGCCGTGGCGGGTCCGATTCGGTCACCATCAGCACGAACCTGCCGGTCGTCCACTCCGCCACGGCCGGTTGCTCCAAGCCAACCGTGACGTTCTCCGGGTACACGTTGGCGCCGTAGAACGACACCGCGAACATGCTCCGGCCGAACACGTAGACGAACGGCAGCGCCGGACTCGGCCGGTCGGTGGTCCGGCGCACCTGCTCGACCGGGTCGAACCCGTGGTCCCGGCAGAACGCCAGCATGGCGTCGTGGCCGACCAGACCACCGTCGTCGGCCAGGTGGTAGCGGACCAGCGGCAGCGTTCCGTCCGCGGTGAAAACCAGGGTGCCGTCGACGGTCTCGAAGTAGCGGACGGTCGGGTCGTACTGCGCGAGGGTCGGCAGCCGGGACTGCCCGAACACCTCGTGCGCCGCCGCCGGGGTCTCGGCCAGGAACCTGCGGATCGCGATGCTGACCGGGGTCTCGGTACCCAGTACTCCGGCGTCGGCGGTGCCGTACAGCGACGCGGTGTCCAGCCACGGGGACCGGGACCCGATGCGCGCGGTCACCAGATCGCGCCACTGCTCGCTGAACACCTCCCCGGCGAACACCAATCGGACATGCAGGCCGGCCCAGTCCAGACCGTCGGCCGCGCCGACGTCGAGCACGCTCTTGACGAAGGGCGGGTACCCGAGCCCACCTGGTCGAACATCGCGCCGATCTCCCGGACCACCCGGAGGATCTCGGCGACGTTGTTGCCCGGCGCGACCACGGTGATCGGGTAACCCTTGGCGGCCAGGTGCCGGCAGCAGGACGTCGTGTACATTCCGCCGACCCAGGAGCCGAGCGGGAAGCACACCACCGCCAGGGTGCGTCGCTCGTCGGCCCGGAAAACTACCGCGGAGCACTTGCTCGAACCGCAGGGCGACCGGCAGCTCGTCCAACACCGTCCGCGGCCAGATCGTCGGCGAACCCCGACGACCCCGACGACACCGCCAGCATGTCGCCGGCATCCAACAGACCACCCCCGGCACCGGCTCGGCAGCGGGAATCGACACAGGTAGTTCTCCTTGGTGACCAGGGGCAGATCGGCGAAGTCGGTGGACGGCGCCGGGTCGACGGCCAGGCCCTGTTCGACGAGGAATGCGCGATAGGCCGGCACCTCGTCGACGGCGCGGCGGTACACCCCGGCGGCCCACCCGGACCCGTCGCCGCCCGTCATCGCAGGAGCCGCGTCCAGGAACGATCGCCATCCGTCGATCACCGCACGCGACCGCTCCCTGTTCCGCATACCGGTCATCGCCAGCCGTACCGCTGCCGCAGCCGTGATTCCACGGCGGTGAACGATTGCACCGGCAACCCGGCGCTCTCCCGGCGCATCCCGGCAGCGTGCACCCGGAACACCCGGTCGATGATCACCCACGACGGACGGCCGGCCGAGTCCCACGCGCCGGAGCCGATCGGCACGAAGTCCGCACCCTGATGCTGTTTGGAGGTCAGCTGCACCGCCAGGAAAGTGCCGGCGGGTTCGGTGGCGACCACCAGCACCGGCCGGTCCTTGCCCCGGCCGTCCCGCTCCTCGAAAGGCACCCAGGTCCAGACGATCTCGCCCGGATCCGGGGCACCGTCGCGCGATGGTGAGTACGTCATCCGCACCTTGCCGATTTGGCGCGGGTCCACCTCGACCGTCGCGGACGGACCGTCCTGGCCCGGGCTGACCGCCCGGTCCGGTCGGGTGGGTCGCCCGGGTGCGGTGGTCCGCTTGGGCGCCAGGACCGCACGGACCGCCTCGGTCAGCCGACTCAGGAACGACATGACGGCAACCTACCCAGTCGGATCGGACCCGGCGTCGTGCCCAGCGCGGCGAGCGCCGAGCGAACCGCAGCGACTCGTCCTGGTTCGGCCCACTCCGGGCCGGAGCTGGCCAGGTCGGTGAGTGTCGTCAGCTCTTCCCGAAGGGCGCCAGCGGCGGGAGTCAGGTCGCCGCGGGCCTGGGCGATGTCGCCGACGTTGTCCAGGGAGATGGACAGGTTGCGCAGGGGTCTGGGGTGGCGCGGTAGCTGGCACGGATGCGGCGACGGATGTCGGGGCTTCCTGGTACGTGAAGCCGGCGTCCACGCTGGCGGGCCGGGGACTCGCACGCCGTCCCGAGCCGGCCCAGGGCGTTCGCCAGCGACCACAGGATGTCGGTGCTGTCGGGCGAGTCGCGGCGTCGATCACGCAGCAGGTCGACCAGTTGTCGGGAGGCCGCCACGGCGACTTCCGGCCGATCCGAGTCGCCGAGGATCTCCAAACAGCCGTTCGGTGGCGCTGGGTTCGCCAGGCCGCGACCACGGCCGAGTCGAGCACGTCGGACGCCAGCCGTCCGGCCTGGGCTCCCAGCCGGGCGGCCGTGTCGGCGTCGCCCCGGGCCAGGCCGCGCTCAGCCGGCGGACCAGGTCGGCCACCTCCCGCGACGATCGTGCGGGTTCGCCGATGGCCGGCGGCGGGTTGAGCGCCAGTTCGCCAGCACCGGATGTCCCTAGCGCATTCCCCGGGGTCTGCAGCCGGGACTCCGGGTGGGCGGTCGGTGCGGTCATACCGGCGGGGGAGGAGGGTTGTCGCTGAACCGGTCCGCGCTGCCGGCGTTCCTGTCCGGCGTGGTCAACGCCCCCTACCGGTACTGGCCGCGCGAGGACGACATCGACTCGTTGCTGGGCGAGCGCAGGTCCGACCTCGAAGACGGCCGGGTCCCGCGACCACCATGGCCGTCGTGGCCAGATCCACAAGGGCAGCTTTCTTGAACTGCTGGTGTGGATGTCGGCGCGGGGACGCTCACCGATGTCGGCCCCTTCGAGTTCGACCGATCCGGGTACGAGGCCGCTCTGGTCGAGTTCCGCGCCGGGTGGGCGGTCGGTGCGGCGCAGCGGACGGCTGTTGAACGACACGCAGGCTGAGCTGGAGCGACCGCCGTGGAAACGATCGCGCGTCAAGCTCTTCGGCCGCCGGCAACGATGAACCTCAGCCGGCGCGGGCCGGCCGGCCATTGCATGTCGAGCTCGATGACCGGCATCCAGCCACCGGAGCGCGGTGGTCGGGGTGCCCGGCTCGAATACCGCTGACCGGTGGGTGTTGTCGTGACGATGGTGCCGTCGCGGACGATCGTCGCCCAGCCGGCCAGATCCTTGATCAGGTTGCACCGGGCGCAGCGGCCGTTGCCGTTGCGCAGGTCGCTGACACCACCCTTGGCGACCGCGAGAGCGTGGTCGGCGTGCCGGATCGGGGCGCCGCAATAGGGCGTGCGCAGATCTGGTCCCGGGCGGTCAGGAACGCCCGGGCCACCTGTGGGAAATCACGCTTGCGGGCGTCGGCGCCGGCCAGCTCGCCGGTCGTGGCGTCGGTGTAGAGCCGGCGGACCCACACCCGGGTCTTCCTGTCGGCCGTGACCAGGTCCCGGGCCACCGGGCGGGGATCGGCCCGTACCCGACGACCTGGGCCGGCTCGTCGTCCGCGTCAAGCAGGGTGCGGTCGGTCATCACCAGCTGCACCTGCACACCGGGCGCCGCCGGTTCGCCCGCGGCCGGGGTCAAGACCCGGGCGACGCCGGTCGACCCGAGCATGCGAGGGGCGCCAAATCAACACTGCGTCGGCCATGATCTGTCCCTTGGCGCGGTGCTCGTCCGGGTCGACCGCGCCGGCCATCGCCGCGCGGTGCAGCGCCCCGTAGGCGGCAACGCCCTCCTTCATCGGCAGCAACGCAGTCAGGTAGGTCATGCAGTCCGGCGCGGGTCGGATGGTCACCCGCCGATCGTTCTCCGCCTTACGGGCCCGGTCGGCGGCACCGTCGGCGTCCAGCCGCTGCGCCCAGGCCCGCACCTCCCGTTCGGTGCGGGCATCGCCTCAGCCGTGCAGCTGGTCGGCGATCGCCGCGTCGATCTCCGCGCGTTGTTCCGCGCTCAGGTGCGCGGTCTCCCGGGCGATGATGGTGCACCGCCACTCGCTGGTCTCGCCCCGCCCGAGGGTGTCCAGGACGCGCGGCATCTCGTGCACCAGGGTCGCGGCCAGGCCGACGTGCCGGCTGCCCGTGTGCGGGCCGTCCTTGCGGGCCAACGCGACCTGCGCCGTGATCGACCGGCTCGCGTCCTGACTCTTGGCTCCGGCCTTGATCAGTTTCTCCCGCTGCGACACGGCGAACGAATCGGTGAGGCGGGCCTGGGCCGCGGCCGCCGCCGACTTGATCCGCTCCAGCCAGGTCAGCGAGTCGATGCGCTGGCCATCGGTCGCGGCGGCGGCGTCGACGGCAGCCAGCTCCGCGAGGATCGCGGCGTACCGTTCGGCTGTCGACATACGTTCGATCATAGGTCATGTCGCCCGCCTGGACAATGGCTGAACAGCATGTGAATCGGTTCTTTTCGAACGTATAGGCACCTTCGCCGGCCGGCAACCGGCCCGCCCCGCCATGCTGTACCGACCGACGCCGTCGACGAGCTCGCCGTGCCGTTCCAGGCCGTCCAGCTGTACGCGCATCGACGCGGCCAGGTACTTGCCGCACTGCCCGCCCGAATCCGCCCACACCCGCCGCAGGACCTTCAACGCGCCACAGGAGAACTTGGTCGCCCGCTGCTTGCGGGGCCGCGCGGCGACCCGAGCCGACCAGCCGACGCCGGGCGTTGTCCCGCGACCAGCCGGTCACGGACACCACCTCGTCCAGGATCCGGCCCTTCGTCCGCTTGTCCGCGGCACTGAACGCCCGGGCGTACCTGGTGGCGATCTCGGCACGAGACATCATCGAAAACCCACTCTTCATGCCCCAGCACCCTCACCGCTATGCGGGCATTCCTACGTCGCGGACTGGACGGGCAACCTGGACCACTCGCGGTACGCCGAGGCCGTGCGCGAGCAGTACGCGAAGCTGCCCGGTCTGCGGCTGCCGCCGGGGTCGGGCGAGTCGGCGGTGCTGGATCAGCTGTTCGTCGAGGTGGACGTGTTCCGACCGGACGAGCGGGACCAGGTTCCGCCGTACCGCACCGAGCAGGAGCTGCGCGAATCGGTCCATCGGGCGCTCGCGAGGTTGGGCCGGA
>DATDBV010000444.1:0-3336 GCA_036524715.1 Nakamurella sp.
GTCGCCGACAGGTTGGGCCGTCAGGCCGGGTCCAGACGGAAGCCGACCTTGAGGCCCACCTGGTAGTGACCCACCCGGCCGTCGACGATGTGGCCTCTGACTTCGGTGACCTCGAACCAATCCAGTCCGCGCAGGCTTGTCGATGCCCGCTCGACGCCGGCGCGAATTGCTGCGTCGATTCCTTCGGCGGACGTGCCGACGATCTCGGTGACTCGATAGACATGGTCGCTCATGTGTTCCTCCGGTTGGTGGGTGGGATGCCCGGCATGACTGCCTATTCGAACAGCGCTTCGACGTTCGGGAGCTGCTCGAACGCGGAGAACGTCCCGGCATCCGCGATCTCGTGGGCGGCCTGGAGGAATCCGGCCCAGGCGGTGCGGGCCAGGGTGCCACCGACACTGATCCGCCGCACGCCCAGTGCGGCCGCTTCGGCGACCGTGAGGAATGGTGCGTTGATCAGCACGTTCACCGGTTTCGGCGACACCGCGCCGACGATGGCGGCGACCTGCTCCGCGGTGTCGATCCGCGGGGCGTACAGGCAGTCGGCGCCGGCCTCGGCGTACGCCCGCAACCGTCGGACGGTCTCGTCCAGGTCGGGTCGTCCGACGACGAAGCCCTCGGACCGGCCCGTCAGGACCACCCCGGTGCCGCTGTCGTCGATCGCCCGCCGGGCGGCACGGATCCGCTCGACGGCCAGGTCGAACGGGTGCAGCGGGCGCTCGGGGTCACCGGTCGAGTCCTCGATGGACAGCCCGGCGATGCCGGTGGTCAGCGCGAGTGTGACGTTCGCGTGCACCTGGTCAGGGTCGGTCGCGTATCCACCCTGGAAGTCCGCATTCACCGGGAGTTCCACCGCGGCCGCGACGGACCGCAGGTGGCCGAGGGTCTGGTCGAGGGTGATCCCGTTGTCGGCGCGTCCCGCCGTCCAGGCGAACCCGGCGCTGGTGGTGGCCAGCGCGGGGAAACCGAGCTGCGCCAGGACGCGGGCGCTGCCCACGTCCCACGGGTTCGGCATCACGAAGCAACCCGCCGCGTGCAGGCGGCGGAACTCGTCGACCCGGTCGCCTTGCACGGTCATCCACACCTCTCAGGTCAGGCCGAAGGGTGCACGGATCCTACCGCGGGGGTTCGCCGGAGCGAGTGTTCCCGGAGCGAGTGTTCCCGGAGCGAGTGTTCACTGGGCCTGCGTGGCGGGCTGAATGTTCTTGTTGTGGTGGAACACGTTCTCGGGGTCGTACTTGGCTTTCACCTCGGCGAGCCGCCGGTACGTGTCGTCACCGTAGGCCTCGCGGACGCGGCTCGGGTCGTCGTCCGAGTCGAGGAAGTTCACGTAGACGCCGGCATGGTGGGGCTGCAGGGCGGCGAAGAATGATCGTGCCCATGCCGTCTCCGCGGGGCCGACGGCGTCGTCGTCTTCCGGGAGCCAGACGGCGTCGATGCTCATGGTGTGCTGCACGTCGCGCCCCGGGTAGGCCGTGCTTCCCCGAGAGACTCGGGCCACCGCGCCACCCAGGTGGAAGATCGCCGCGTACGACCTCGGGGAGGTGGCGTGGTAGGCGTGCTCGGCGACGATGTCGATGACGTCGTCGGACAGACCGGCGAGATTCGTGCCCTTCCAGTAGTAGTGCCAGCCGTGGGGGACGGTGCCGTCGATGCCGCACTGGTGGTCGACATAGGACGTGGGTCCGATCAGGTCGACCAGTGGCGTCCCGAACCGGCGGAGCGCACGGACGGCACGCTCGCCGTCCTCGACGGATCCGGCGTAGCAACTGGCCACCGCGATCGCCGGCCGGAAGTGCAGGTCCTTGTCGATCGCCGGCAGCGGTGGGATCGTGCCGAGCCGGATGATCGTCCCGAGCTCGTCGGGCGCGTCGGTGACGAAGTCCCGGTAGAAGCGTAGGACTTTGGTGGTGTCGTTGGCCGCCCAGAACACGGGCCCGGCGATGACGGTGGGGCCGACACGGTGCAACGCGAACCTGAACGCGCTGACGACGCCGAAGTTCCCGCCCCCACCCCGCAGCGCCCAGTACAGGTCAGGGTGTTCGTCGGCCGACGCCCGGACGATCTCACCCTCGGCGGTGACCAACTCGGCCTCCACGAGGTTGTCGACCGCCAGCCCGTGCCTGCGCATCAGCCAGCCGATGCCGCCGCCCAGGCTCAGGCCGCCGACGCCCGTGTGGCTCACGATGCCGCCCGTGGTGGCCAGACCGTGCGCCTGTGTCTCGTGGTCGACGTCTGCCCACAGGGCGCCGCCCTGGACGATGGCTGTCCGCTCGACAGGATCGACCGAGACGGCGCGCATCGCCGACAGATCGATCACGATCCCGCCGTCGCAGACCGCAGTGCCGGCCACGCTGTGGCCACCACCTCGGACGGCGATCTCGATGACGCGCTCGCGGGCGAAGCGGACCGCCGCGGCAACGTCGGCGGTGCCGCTGCAGCGGGCGATCAGCCGGGGTCGTCGATCGACAACGCCGTTCCACACGGTGCGTGCGTCGTCGTAGCCGTGGTGGTCCGGGGCGATCACCTCGCCCCGGAACCCGGGGATCTGCAACGTGATTCGTGCTGGCATCGTTCCTCCTCCGGTCTGTGTCGCCATCGCAACATCGGAGGGGTGCGGCGGAGAAGTCAGCAATCTGGACTTCGAAGTAAGGACTCTGGACTTCACGACGGCCGTCAGGCTGTGGACACTTCTTTCATGAGGACCTACGGGCAGTACTGCCCGATCGCTCGTGGCGCGGAGATCTTCGCCGAGCGTTGGACGCCGTTGATCATCCGCAACATGCATCTGGGCTGCGAGACCTTCGGTGAGATCCTCGAGGGCGCGCCCGGATTGTCCCGCACGCTGCTCGCCCAGCGGCTCAAGCAGCTTGAACGCCTCGGAATTGTTGCGTCATCACCCAAGCCCGGGGGGCGTGGCCACCGCTACCAGCTCACCAGTTCGGGCCACGATCTGTTCAAGGTCTGCGGGACCCTCGGCGAATGGGGAGCTCGTTGGCTCGAGATCGCCCCGGAGAACCTCGATCCCTACGTGGCCCTGTGGTCGATGTGCCATGCGATCCACCGGGACCGACTTCCCGACAAGCGAGTCGTCATTCGGTTGGACTTCACCGGCTTTCGGCGACACGAGCGCTACTGGCTGCTGATCGAGCATGCCGAGACCGAGATCTGCAAGACATATCCGGGTCTTGACGAAGACCTGTACATCACCGCCGACGCCGAGGCGTTCGTGAAGTGGCACGCGGGCCAGCTCTCCTGGGCGGAGGCGATCCGTGATTCCCGGATCGTGCTGCACGGCCCGGCATGGCTTGTCCGGGCCTTCCCGACCTGGAACGG
>DATDBV010000445.1:0-7426 GCA_036524715.1 Nakamurella sp.
CTGTCAACGCTTCGCTGCGCCCTCGCGGAACGCCAACGCATGACTCGGGGCCACCGTGGATCGCTACTCCTTCGGTGTAGAGCGTTTCCATCTCCTCCTCCATGCCGGTTCATCCCGGCGCTTTCTGACAGTCTCCCGTCATACGGCTCTTGTTGTCCTGATCATCTGGGGGCCGGTTTCGCCCAGGCCCAGTGGCTGAAGTACCGCGGCTGAGACACCGCCGCGCCGCTCATCGACCGGGTCGCTTTGGACCAGGTGCGGAGCGTCTTGTACTTGTTCATGATCCATCGCAGCAGGTAGGTGTTGATGCGATGGAGCACGGGATACAGCGCCGTGCGGTAGAAGGCCCCGTAGTAGGCCATCCACCCCCTCACCACCGGATTGATCATCCGGGCGAGGTCTTCGGCGCTGCTGCCGGTTCGCCGGTGCAGTCTCCAGGACCGCACCCGCATCCCGATCTTCTTCAGGGCGTCCTTGCTGATCGCAGGCAGGAAGGACAGGAACTGCACCCCGTCTGCCCGCCGTGCGCGACGTGGCCGGAACGTGAACCCAAGGAACGTGAACGACGTGTTCTCGAAAACCCCACGCCGGTTGCTGTCCTTGCAGTACACGATCTTCGTCTTGTCGGGATGTAATTCCAACCCGACCTCGGCCATTCGCTCATGCAGGGCGGCCAGCACTTTGCTGGCCTGCCACCGGGTGACGCAGTGCACCACCGCGTCATCGGCGTAGCGTTCGAACACGACCGTCGGGAACTCCCGAGTCAGCCAGGTATCAAACGCATAGTGCATGAACAGATTCGTCAGCACGGGCGAGATCGCAGAACCCTGCGGGGTTCCCCGGTCCCGTTTCCGCAAAGACCCGTCGGGCTGTTGCACATCGGCGGCCAGCCACCGCTTCACGTACAATATCACCCAGCGGGCATCGGTGTGTGCTTCGACGGCCTTGACGATCAGGTCCCACCGGACGGTGTCGAAGAACTTCCGGACATCCAAATCGATCGCCCAGTCGTACCTCCAGCATCGTTGACGGCAGGCCCCGACCGCGTCCAGCGCCGACCGGTTGGGCCGGTAGCCGTACGAGTCCGGATGAAACACCGGTTCCACTCGCGCTTCCAGCCTGGCCGCCGCCACCGTCTGAGCCACCCGATCGCCGACGGTGGGCACCCCTAAGATTCTGGTACCCGCTCCGTGCGGCTTGGCGATTTCCACCGCCTTCACCGGAGGGGGAAAGTAGGTCCCCGACGACATCCGATTCCAGATCTTGTAAAGATTGTTCTTCAGATCCGCGTCGAATGCCTCCAGCGACTGCCCATCCACCCCCGGACCACCCTGATTTGCCTTCACCTTGAGCCAGGCGTTCCACACCTCCTGTTTCGAGATGTCGAACGGCCTGCCAGACGACTTCAACTTCTCCACCCGATTCCTCCCGAAAACTCCGGTTGATCAAACGGACGAAATCACGGACAACCCGGCCCCTTCGCTCCACCCCCATTACAGGAGCTTCACCACTACTACGAGCCGGTCCGCCGGCGTGTCCCGCGCCGGTACTCACGTCCTCGAACGGCCGAGTCCTCTCCGTCGCCGAGGCACTCCCTGTCGCCGCGCAGCTGAAGCGCGGCAGTGTCGGGACACGCCTTCTCACGTTCCGTACGAGAGCAGCAGATCGGGCTCACGCCACCTCCACACCGGACACCACCAGGCCAATAGACGGGCACCCGCCTGGCTCATCCCGAAGCACACACCATCGCCCCGGTTTCGATGTCATCTGAAGAGTTTCGATGCTTCGACAACGGTCGTCTTCCCGATCCCCACCTGACGCCTCCTGGGCGCCTTTTCCTCATCGCTCACCACGACGGTCTTCAGCCAACGCAGCATGAGGCGGTTTGGAGCCTCCCCCCGCAGGGCGGCTCCGAAGGGCCAAACCTTCATCTCTCGTACAGCACCACATCAAGAATCGGCTACCTACACATGACACCAGCTCCTATCTGCGTTCGTGACACACGGTGCGGCTCCCTTGAGGGCGGCGCCCTTTTCCGGTCACATCCGGCCCTGGCGGCGCACGGGGCCTTGTCGGGGGATGCGACGATCCTCCGGATGAACCTGACCGAAACCGAAACCGCCGCCCCGGACGATGGTCCCGCCGACCCGACGGGTGAGGACGAACCGACGGCCCGCCGGTCCCGGATTCGGCGCCACCTCGACCGATTCAGTCCACCGGTCTGGTCGTCGGGCTTGTCTTCTACTGCATCTCGCTCACTCCGTCCCTGATCCCGCGGTCCTGGGTGTTCCAGGGCGCGATCACCGGCATCAGCATGCTGGCCGGCTACGGCATCGGCGTGCTGGTGCACTGGACGTTCGTCAAGGCCGGCGTGCGGATCCGGTGGCCGGATCGGGTCCGCCGGATCGCCTGGTGGACGCTGGCCGCGGCCACCGCGGTGCTGGTGCCGCTCGCGGTGGTGCTCGGCGTGCGCTGGCAGGGGCAGGTCCGCGAGCTGTTCGGCATGCCGCCGACCGGATCGGCGCACGGCCTGGTGATCGTGCTGACCGCGGTGGTGGTGGCCGCTCTGTTGCTCCAGCTGTTCCGCGGGCTGCGCCGGATCACCCGGTGGCTCACCGGCTGGATCGACCGGGTCATTCCCAGGCCGGTGGCCCGCCTGATCAGCGTGCTCGTCGTCGCCGTCCTGGCGGTGCTGCTGGTCACCAACGTGATCTGGGCCGGCGTGCTCAGGGTGCTGAACGACACCTACTCGGCCGCAAACGCCACCTTCGATCCAACGGTCGTCCAGCCGACGGCGCCCGAACGGTCCGGTTCGCCGCAGTCGAACGAGAGCTGGGAATCCCTCGGGGCGGCCGGCCGGACCTTCGTCGCGGGTGGCCCCTCGATCCAGGAGTTGCGGGCGTTCGCCGCGGGCTCGGCCATGGACCCGACCGACGTCCGTGAACCGATCCGCGTCTACGCCGGGCTGGACGCCGATGGGGACCTGGCGGCGACCGCGGACCGGGTGGTGGTCGAGCTCGATCGCACGAACGCCTGGGACCGGTCGATCCTGGTGGTGGCAACCACCACCGGCACCGGGTGGATCGACCCCGGCATGGCCGATTCGCTGGAGTACATGCACGGCGGGGACACCGCCGTCGCCACCATGCAGTACTCGTACCTGCCGTCCTGGATCAGCTTCGTCGGTGACCGGGACACCCCACCCGCGGCCGGCAAGGCCCTGTTCGAGGCGGTGTACGCCCGCTGGTCCCAACTCCCCGAGAACGAGCGGCCGCGCCTTGTCGTGCACGGCATCTCGCTCGGTTCCTACGGCGCCCAGGGCGCGTTCAGCGGCTTGCAGGACCTGGCCGCGAGGTCCGACGGCGCCCTGTTCGTGGGCACCCCGAGCTTCACCCCGCTGTGGTCGGAGCTGACCGACGGCCGGGACAGCGGCTCACCGCAGATCGCCCCGGTCGTCGCGGACGGCGCCACCGCCAGGTGTGGCGTGCAGGTCCCGAACGGAGTCGACCTGTGGCGACTCGGCGGCGACTGGGACGACCCCCGGGTGGTGTACGTCCAGCACGCCTCGGACGGCGTGGTCTGGTGGTCGCCGTCGCTGCTGTGGGGCAAGCCCGACTGGCTGTCCGAGCCGCGCGGGATCGACGTGGTGGACGCGGTGAACTGGTTCCCGGTGGTCACGTTCTGGCAGCTCACCGGCGACCTATTCGTGGCCGCCGGCGACGACATCCCGCAAGGCCACGGGCACCAGTACCGGCCCGAGTACGCCGATGCTTTGGCCGTGCTGTGGGCGCCGGAGGGCTGGTCGGACGCCGACACCGAGCGGCTCAAGACGGCCGTCGGCGAGCGGCTCGCCCAGGGCGGGTCCTGAGGCGGCCAGGCGGGTCGGCCGGATGTTGTCGATACGTTCACAGCCGTTCACGTTCGGGTCTATGCAAGCGCCCCTTCGATGGGGTAGACCGGGCAGGTCCCGCTGTGAAACCCACGGGGGCGACGTGTGAAACGCCTGTGTGCCCCAGGAGGCCATCGTGCGGTCGACCGGTCGTCGTGAATCCAGGATCGCCGCGCTCGCGATCGTCACCTGCCTGGCGCTGGTCGCCGGCACGATCCTCGCGCCGGTCGCCGCGGCCGGCGGCGGTCACGGCGGCGGGGGGCACGGGAACTCCGACGACAAGGTGTTGATGTTCGCCGCAGACGGCATGCGGCAGGACATCATCGAGCGGTACGCAGGCGAACGACGAACGGTGGTACCGGGTTTCGCCGAGATGTTGCGCGGCGGCGCGAAGGCCAGCGGGAACGGGATGTTGACCCAGGCCCCGCCGAACACCGGCGCCGGCTGGTACACCATGGCCACCGGCGCCTGGCCGGGCGTGCACGGGTCGACGAACAACACCTTCCACACCAACAGCCAGCCGTTCGCGAACCGGACCGCGGCCTTCGACCCGGGCGTGCTGCAGGCCGAGACGATCGCCCAGTCCGCCGAGCGGGGCGGCAAGAAGGTGCTCCAGATGGAGTGGGCCGGCGGGCGCAACGGCGTGATCAACGGCCCGACCGTCGACTTCCGGACCTTTCTGTCCGGCCGCGGCGTCACCACCAATTACGTGTCGCCGACCGACCGGCCCGCGCTCATCACCGCGTTCGGGCTGCAGTACGACCAAGTGACGCTGGCCCCGGCCGCCGGGTGGACCGGCGCGCCCGCGTCGTTCTCCCCCGCGCTCGAGACCCACATGCGGGTGCTCGATCTCACCGTCGACAAGTACGGGCTGGACGCGTACATCTACGACAGCACGAACGACCAGAAGACCAACTACGACCACGTGCTGTTCTCGCGCACCAAGAGCGCCGCGGACAAGGTGGCCGACCTGCACCAGGGCGAGCTGGCCGACGTCAAGGTGAAGATCGTCGGCGGACCATC
Organism: Nakamurella sp.; assembly: GCA_036524715.1. Lineage (GTDB taxonomy): Bacteria > Actinomycetota > Actinomycetes > Mycobacteriales > Nakamurellaceae > Nakamurella. Next base: position 4,913 of record DATDBV010000445.1, read on the forward strand.
GGCGGGCCTGACCGCCGGCTTCCTGATCAAGGTCGAGTCGCTTTCTCCCGACGCGTCCCAGGTGCGGCTCTTCCACACGTCGGTGACCCGGGCCAACGCCAGCTGGCCAGGCTGGCCCGGCGAGCCCGGCTTCACCGGCGACTTCGCCGAGTACGTGGCGCAGAAGTTCCCGAGTTCCCAGGCCGGCGACTTCGCCGTGCTGGAGGCCGGCATCGTCAGCGAGGAGACCTACGTCGAGCAGGGCCTGTACTGGGAGACCGGGCATCACCCGCTGCTCAAGTACATGATCAAGACGTACCGGCCGGACCTCGCGCTGGTCGGGTACCCGGTGACCGACGAGTTCCAGCACCAGTTCCTGGGTCTGGTCTCCAGGACGGTCCCGAATGGAAAACCGAATCCCGCCTACGACGACGTGCTCCTCGACGGCACGCCGGACGGCCGGGTCAAGGTGCGCGAGGGCTTCATCAAGCGGGCGTACCAGGGCGCCGACGCCACCATGCGGCTGGCGCAGGACCTGCTCGACCGGCGCGGGCAGGTGACCACGTTCGTCGGGTCGGACCACGGCTTCGCACCGCAGTTCCTGGCCATCGACGCCAGCAAGGTGCTGGTCGACCTCGGGCTGCTGTCCCGCCCGCAGACGTCCAATTGCCGCCTCGCCACCGGCGAGACCATCGGCAAGGCCAAGGCCTGCTGGGCCGGCGGCACCGTGCAGATCTACCTCAATCTGGCAGGCAGGAATCCGGCCACGGCAACTCCTGCGCCCCCACTTCAACAGGTCGCGGCGGCCGACGCGCCCGCGACGCTCGCGGCGATCGAGGCTGCGTTTGCCGCCGTGTCCGACGCCAACGACTGGACCCGCGACGGCCAGCCAGAAGGCTGGAAGGTCATCGACCGGATCTTCACGCAGGCCGAGGCACGGTACATCCCCAACGGGCCGAAGACGACCGCCGACATGGCGCACCCGACCCGGACCGGCGACCTCGTGGTGTTCTCCTACCCGCCGTACCAGTTCGACGCGGCCACCCCGGGCACGTTGATCGCCAAGTCCGAGTTCTTCGGCCAGCACGGGTACGTGCCCGATGTCCAGGATCTGGCGAACAACATCAACATGAGGGCCACGTTCCTGGCCGGCGGTCCGGCGATCAACCGGGGAACGTTCGACGTTCGCTCGATCGACATCGCGCCCACCGTCGCCTACCTGATGGGCGTGCCCGAGCCGCAGCACAGCCAGGGCATGGTGCTGCTCGACGTGCTGCGCGGTGGCCGGTCGGTCAAGCCGATCACGATCATCGGGCTCAACGACTTCCACGGCCAGCTTTCTCCGACCGCGGCGACGTTCGACGGTCTCAGCGCCCCGGTGGGCGGTGCCGCCCAGCTGGCGACACTGTTCGACGAGGAGGCGGCCGCGTTGCCCAAGGACGCGCTCATCCTCGCCGGCGGCGACAACGTCGGCGCCTCACCGCCGAACTCCGCGCTGCTGGAGGACAAGCCGGCCATCGACGTGGAGAACGCGTGGGGCCTGGACGCCACGTCGTACGGCAACCACGAGTTCGACTTCGGAGTCACGCGATTGCTGGAGCACCAGGGCCAGGCGAAGTTCCCGTTCCTGGCCACCAACATCGTCGAGACGGCGACCGGTCAGCGGCCCAGCTGGGTGACTCCGTCGGTCGTGTTCAGGGTCAACGGGGTCAAGGTTGGCGTCATCGGCGCCGCCCTGGAGAACACGCCGGAACTCGTGGCCGCCGGCAACACGGCCGGACTGACCTTCCTCGATGAGGCGCCACGGATCAAGGCGGAGTCGATCAAGCTCCGCCGGCAGGGCGTGCAGGTTCAGATCGTGGTGATCCACGAGGGCACCTCGCGGGGCAGCAATGCCCTCGACGGCACCGCCGCCGTGCCCTGGGAGGGCCCGATCGTCGGCATCGCCCAGGAACTCAGGGACAGCGAGGTCGACGCCATCGTCGCCGGCCACACCCACCGCGTGTCCAACCTGATGATCGGCGACATCCTGGTCACCGAGGGCATCAACGCAGGCGCCAGTTATTCGGTGCTGCAGCTGATGGTGGCCGGAAACGACGTTGTGTGGGCGGGCGGGGCCACCCGCGTCGCGAAGAACCTGGGCGTGACCCCGCGGCCGGATGTCAAGGCGATCGTCGACAAGGCGGACGCCGACACTGCCCCGCTTCGGAACCTGGTGATCGGGTCCCAACAGTTCGACATCAGGCGGGATCCGACGCGATTGAATGAGTCGGCGATGGGCAACATGGTCGCCGACGCGATGCGGGGGAAGTATCCGGAGGTCGACGGCGCGTTCACCAACTCCGGCGGATTGCGGCAGGACATCATTGGCACACCGCCCAGCGCGTCCGAACAGCCGAACGAGATCACTTGGGGCGAGGCCTTCGCCGTCCTGCCGTTCGGCAACGCGACAGTGATCCTGACCCTGACGGGACAACAGCTGAACACCGCACTGCTCAACGGGTTCAGCCCGGTGTGCAACCCGCAGATCGCCAC
>DATDBV010000446.1:0-3439 GCA_036524715.1 Nakamurella sp.
CCGCACAACGAGGTCCGCGAGCAGATCCTGGACGCACTCGTCACGTTGCTGGCCGACTCCGACGTCAGCGACGCGCCCGCCGAGCGGCTCCGAGAGTCGTTGCGGCGCAACCGCGACCTGAACGTGGCGGTCAACCGGGCGTGGCCGCTGATCGAGGCGGCCGACCTGGTCGGCGACCTGTGGTCGGTGCCCGCCTACCTGCGGCTGTGCGCGCCCTGGCTGCGGCCGCCCGAGGTCCGGCGGCTGCAGCGCACGCAGGCCCACGCCTGGACGATGTCCGACCTGCCGCTGCTGGACGCGGCCCGGCAGCGGCTCGGCGACCCGGAGACCTCCCGCCGGAACCGCCGCCGGGACGCGTCCGTCGCCGCCCGCCAGCAGGAGATGACCCACGTCGTCGACCATCTCATCGAGACCGACGACTCCGAGATGGCCGTCATGTCCATGCTCCGCGGTCAGGACCTCCGCGATGCCCTGGTCGACGAGGCCGAACTGCCGAGCGTCGACCCCGACCTGCTCGCCGGCACCTTCGCGCACGTCGTCGTCGACGAGGCCCAGGAACTGACCGACGCCGAGTGGCAGATGCTGTTGCTGCGCTGCCCGTCTCGCAGCTTCACCATCGTCGGCGACCGGGCGCAGGCCCGGCACGGCTTCACCGAATCGTGGACGCAGCGGCTGGAACGGGTCGGGTTCGACCGGATCACCCTGTCGTCCTTGACGATCAATTACCGCACCCCCGAGGAGGTGATGACGGTGGCCGAACCGGTCATCCGGGCGGCGATTCCGGACGCCAACGTGCCGACGTCGGTGCGCCGCACCGGGATTCCCGTCCACCACGGATCGACCGCGCAGCTGGACCCGCTCGTCGACGCGTGGTTGGCCGAACATCCCGACGGGATCGGCTGCGTCATCGGCGATCCCACGTTCAGCGGCCGTTCCCGGGTGCGGTCGTTGACACCGGAACTGGCCAAGGGTCTCGAGTTCGACCTGGTCGTGCTGGTCGACCCGGACACTTTCGGTGAGGGCATCGAGGGTGCGGTCGACCGGTACGTCGCGATGACCAGGGCGACCCAGCGATTGGTCATTCTGACGAGCTCGTGATGGTGACCGACCCCTCGGCCGGCCGGCGCAGCGTCTGCCACACCACGCAGTACCGCTCGGTCAGCTTGGCCAGCGTCGCCAATTGCTCCGCGTCGGCGTCCGACTCGACTTCGAGCGCCAACCGGATCGTGCGGAAGCCCACCGGGGCATCCTTGGCCACCGCCAGGGTGCCCCGGAAGTCGAGCTCGCCCTCGGCGTGGACCCTGCCGGCGCGCACGTCGATGCCGAGCGAGATCCCGACCGCCTGCAGCGTCACCCCGGCGCACGCGACCAGCGCCTCGAGCAGCATGTCGCCCGAGCACAGCTGGGTGCCGTCGCCGCCGGCGGCCGGATGCAGCCCGGCCTCGGCCAGCGCCCGGCCGGACTCGACCGAGCACGCCACGCCGTCGCCCAGCCGCCCGCTCGCCCGCAGGGTGATCGCCGCGCTGGGCGCGTCGTCGCGGTACTGCTGCTTGAGCGGGGCCTGCAGGGCCACCAGGGCCACTTTGTCCATCCACCGACCATAGGTCGGCGCCCACCGGCGGCGCGTCCGACTTGTCAGTCGCCCGTCGGCCGGAGGTACACCCAGCGATCGCCCTCCCGGACGAAGCGGCTGTTCTCGTGCTGCTCCCCCGGCTCGCCGTCCCGGTCGTAGCGGGCGCGGAACTCCACAGTGCCGTCGCTCTGGAACGCGCTGCCACCGGTCCTGCCGACGATCTCCAGCCCCGTCCAGCGCAGCCGGTGGTCGAACCGCAGGTGTCGGGGCCGCTCGGCGCAGGCCCAGGTGGACAGCAGGTAGGCGGCGTCGCCGACGACGAACGCGCTGTACCGCGACCGCATCAGTAACTCGGCGGTGGCCGGCGTCGCTGTTCCGGCGTGGAACCGGCCGCAACACTGCTCGTATGTCGCGTCGAGACCGCACGGACAGGGCGAGGGCGAGCGGGCCGGAGGTTTCGCCATGGGCCGATTGTGGCAGTGGTCAGTCATGCGCCGCCCGGTCCGCGAATGCCCGACCGGGCAGACCTGCCGACGTTCGGGCACTCCCGGGCCACGCCTCTTGCCGGTGCGGACGGGCGGCTGGGACATTGCGGGGATGCGGGTCGCGCACGACGACGGGAAGCGGCCCGTCGAGGAGACCCACCGGCCGAAGGTGCCTCGCGCCGACCTCGGCGGTGGGGTCGGCGCCGACCTTGCCCGGCTGCAGCAGGCGGCCGGAAATCGCGCCGTGGCAGCACATCTGGGCAGATTGGTGGCGCAACGGCACCTGGCGCCGTCCATGCCCGAGGAGGTCGGCGAGCCGGCGTCGCCGACGCCGAGCCTGGCCGGACCCACACCCGAGCAGGCCGTGACGCCCGGCACCGGAACGGGGACGGGCACCGGCACGACCACTGCGCCCGCCGCGCCGAGCCGGCAGGCACAGATCTACGCCAAGCTGAACACCACCGACACCGGGCGGTGGGCACTGGGCGTCATCGACAAGTGGAAGATCCCGGTCGACTACCACTTCGCCGGTGTCGGCTCGTTCCATCAGGGCGGCCGGATCTTCGTCAACCAGTCGCTGTCGATCGACGCGGCGGCCATGGTCACGCTGCACGAGGCGCAGCACGCGAACACCTACAAGTCCGGCACCCAGGCCGACGTCAACGCGCTGTCCCGCGCCGCCTACATCACCAAGATGATCGCCGACGAGGCCGAGGCGGTCGTTCGGCAGATCGAGGGGTCGGTGCCGATGGTCTCCCGTGGGTCCAGCCTGGCCGGTTCGGGTCTCACCCAGGGTCTGATCGACCGGTACCGGACCGCGTTCTACGCCAAGCGGGACGAGCTTGAGGCGGCGGATCCGACGATGATCAGGGCCGAGATCAACCGGCGCTGCCGGATCCACGCCCGCGACGTCGAGGTGACCAGCTGGTTCCATGACGGTACCTTCGTCACGTCAACGGGAGGCGCGGCGAACGTGACGTACTCGCAGCACTACGGCAACGAGTGGGACCGGATCCGCAATCCCCCGTCGCCCGCTGCCGGCGGCGCCGGATGAGCGATTCGTCGATCCCCACTGACGCGGTCGCCGCCGCGGTCGGCCCCGGCCTGGGGGCGGGGGTGCGCAGCGGGGCCGCGGAGCTTCGTCCCGTCCCGGTGGCCGGGGTGGTGCCGACCGTCGTCTACCTGGTTCGGGACGAGCACCTCCCCCATCCGCTGCAGGCATACGTCGGAGTCTGGCCCACCGGCCAGGTGCGAGTGTTGAGCGACGACCAGGACGCCTGGGCGGCGCTGATGGCCGCGGTCGGTGTCCGGATCGACGACGCGGACACCGCTCTCGGGTACGTCCGGCAGTTCCTGGAGGTGACCCGGGGGCCCTCGGTGC
>DATDBV010000447.1:0-5319 GCA_036524715.1 Nakamurella sp.
CTGGTCCGGGCGCATCAGCGGATGAAGCACACGGTGGCGGTCGCCTCGGCGGCCACCCGCTTCCAGATCGAGCCGCTGGCCCGGGACCTGGGCATCGGAAACATCCTGTGCACCGAGGTCGAGGTGGTCGACGGGGTGATCACCGGCGAGCTGGCCGGGCCGATGCTGTGGGGTGAGCCCAAGGGGGCGGCGGTCCGTGCGTTCGCCCGCGAGCGTGGCGTCGACCTGACCGTCAGCTACGCCTACGGCAACGGCGACGAGGACGTCGCGTTCCTCGGGTCGGTCGGCAGACCGCATCCGCTCAACCCGCACGCCGGGCTGGCGGTGGCCGCGAAGAATTACCGCTGGCCGGTCGTCAACCTGCAGGAGCCGAACAGCGGCGGCCTGCGGGCCCTGGCCGGCACGGCGGCGGCGCTGGGCGCGTTCGGTGCCGGCATGGTGGTGGGCGCGGCGACCAGCCTGCTGTCCGGGGATGCCGCGGCGGGCCGCAACATCGGCATCCCGCTGGCCTGCGACCTGGCCCTGGCGATGGCCGGAGTGAAGCTGGAGGTCGTCGGCGAGCACAATCTTTGGGCCGCCCGGCCGGCGGTGTTCGTCGCCAACCACCAGAGTTCGCTGGACGCCCCGCTGATGGGGGCGCTGCTCCGCAAGGACTTCACCGGGGTGGCCAAGAAGGAGGCCCAGTGGGATCCGCGGATGGCGGTGGCCGGGCTGTTCGTCGACCCCGCGTACATCGACCGCTCGCACCCGGATTCGGCCAAGCGTGATCTGGCCGTGCTGGCCGACCGGATCAGGGGCGGGACGTCGGTGGTGCTCATGCCGGAGGGCACCCGGTCCCCCACCCCGAACGTGCTGCCGTTCAAGAAGGGCGCCTTCCACCTGGCCATGCAGGCTGAGGTGCCCATCGTGCCGATCGTGATCCGCAACGCCGGCGAGCTGATGTGGCGCACCTCCAAGCTGCTGCACTCGGGCACGTTGCAGATTGCGGTGCTCGACCCGATCCCGACCGACGGCTGGACGCCGGAGTCCATCACCGAGCACACCCGGGTGGTGCGCGAGAAGTTCATCGCCACCCTCGCCGACTGGCCGGAGGCCTCGCAGTGACCGACAAGGCAGCGGCCCGGCCGCCCGTGCCATCCCCTGCCGAGTTGAACCAGCAGGCCTGGACGGCGGCCGGGCAGTGGGGCCTGGACGGCTCGATGAGCGAGCTCGAGACGCTGATGTGGCGGTCCGAGCGGCATCCCGAGCTGTCGTCGACGATCACGGCCCTGATGCTGCTGGACACCACCCCCGAGTGGGAGCGGCTGCGGGAGGCCCACGAGTGGGCGGTTGGGCTCATCCGCCGGACCCGGGAGCGGGTCCAGGAGCCGATCCTCCCGGTCGGCCCGCCGGTCTGGGTCCAGGACGAGAAGTTCGAGCTGGACGACCACCTGCGCCGAACCCAGCTGGACGGGGGCGACGACCTGCCGACCCTGCTCCGCTACGTGGAACGGTTCGCCCTCGCCCCGCTCGACCGCAAGCGCCCGCTGTGGGAGGCGATGCTGGTCGAGGGACTGGCCGGGGACCGCGCGGCGTACCTGCTCAAGCTGCACCACTCGGTCACCGACGGCCTCGGCGGCATCCAGCTGCTGTCGCTGGTGCAGAGCCGCACCCGGGAGCACACCCCGGACAAGCCGACCTCCCGGGCGGCCTCGTCACCGACGGCGATCAACTCCGCCGTGCTGACCACCCGGCAGCTGGCCTCCCGGGTCGGGCAGGCGCCGGACATGCTGTGGCGATCGCTGAAGTTCGGCGGCGAGATCCTGGCCGACCCGCTGCAGGCCGGCGACGAGGCGGTGCGCTTCACCGCGTCGCTGCGCCGGATGCTGCCGCCACCGCCCGCCGCGCCGTCGCCCCTGTTCAAGGGACGCAGGGGCGGCAACTGGCGGTTCGGCGTGCTGGAGTGCGAGTTCAAGCGGCTCCGCGCGGCGGCGAAGGCGGCCAGTGGGTCGGTCAACGACGCGTACATCGCCGCGCTGCTCGGCGGTCTGCGCCGCTATCACGAGGTGCACGGCAAGCCGGTGGAAAGTCTGCCGATGGCCATGCCGGTGTCGCTGCGCCAGGGCGACGATCCGATGGGCGGCAACAAGTTCGCCGGCGCCCTGCTGGCCGGGCCGGTCGGGGTCAGCGATCCGGTGGAGCGCATCGCCATCATCCGCGGCACCGTGCTGACGCTGCGCACCGAGCCCGCGCTGGACTCGTTCGGCCTGTTCGCGCCGATGGTCAACCTGCTGCCGTCCGCGGTGGGGGCCGCGGCCTGGCGGCTGGGCGCGACCGCGGACATGTCCGCGTCCAACGTGCCCGGGTTGCCGTACAAGTCGTACCTGGCCGGGGCCCGGGTCGAGCGGATCTTCGCGTTCGGCCCGCTGCCCGGGGTGGCGATCATGGTGGCGATGACGACGCACGCCGGCACCTGCTGCATCGGGTTCAACGTGGACGGCGACGCCGTGGCCGACCTGTCCGTGCTGATGGAGTGCTTCGCCGAGGGGTTGGCGGAGGTGCTGGCGATCGCCGGGTGACTCACCCGGCCGTCAGGTCAACCCGGTCAGCATGACGTCCAGCACCCGCTCGATCGCGGCATCCCGATCGGCCGGGCCGAGTTCGCGGAGCGGTCCGCCGCGCAGCAACACGGCCAGGCCGTGCACCGCGGACCAGGCCGCAACGTCGCTCCAGGCCCGGCGGGCCGGGTCCAGCGCGCCGGCCTCGACCAGCTCGTCCAGGCAACGACCGAGCAGCGCGTAGGGGGCGTCGGCGTGCTCGTGCGTGCCGGGCGCCTTGCGGGTGTCGATGAAGGCGGTCGCGAACAGCCCCGGCTCCTGCAGGGCGTAGGCGACATAGACGTGGCCGAGTGCCCGCACCCGGTCGCGGGCGGTGGCCACCCGGCGGTCCTGCCCGTGGGCGGGCGCCACGGCGTCCAGCGCGGCCCGCATCCGTGCGCTCAGGTCGGAGTTCGCCCAGTCCGAGATGGCGTCCAGCAGTGCTGCCCGGTCGGCGTAGTGACGGTAGGCCGCCGAGTTGCTCACCCCGGCCCGTCGCTGCACGTCCCGCAGCGAGACGGCCTCCGGTCCACCGGCTCGAGCCAGCGCGATCCCTTCCTTGAGCAGCACCGACCGCAGGTCCGGATGGTGGTAGCTGGAGGGCCCGGAGGGCGTGTCAGCGGCCGCATTCACAGGCCCGAGTATTGCATGTTGACCCCGCTAACATTCGAGGTTAGCCTTCCGGATGTTGACATCGGTAACATCATGGAGGCAGCCATGGGTCTCGACTATGACAATCTGACCGGACGGACCGCGCTGGTCACCGGCGCTTCGTCGGGCATCGGTTCAAAGTTCGCGCGGGAACTGGCCGGCCGCGGTTGCGACCTGGTGCTGACCGCCCGGTCCCGGGCGAAGCTGGCCGAGCTGGCCGACGATCTGCAGCGCGAGCATGGCGTCCGGGTCGTCGTCATCGATCACGACCTGGCCGGGCCAGGGAGCGCGCAGCACCTGCTGGACGAGCTGAACCGGCGCGACCTGCTGATCGACATCCTGATCAACAACGCGGGATTCGGCATGCACGGCGATGTGGTCGACGCCGACGCCGATCGCATCGATGCGATGACGTCGCTCAACGTCGGGTCGCTGGTCGCCCTGGCGAGCCGGCTGATGCCCGGCATGGTGCAGCGGCGGGCCGGCGCGATCGTCAACGTGGCGAGCACGGCCGCGTACCAGCCGGTGCCGCACATGGCCGCCTACGGCGCCACCAAGTCGTTCGTGCTCAGCTTCAGCCGCGCCCTCTGGGCGGAGAACCGGACCACCGGAGTGGACGTGTTGGCGCTGAGCCCCGGCGCGACCGAGACCGAGTTCTTCCGGATCGCCGGTGAGGACGCGGCGGTCGGTCGCCGGCGGTCGACCGCCCAGGTCGTCCGGACCGCCCTGCGGGCGCTGGCCCAGGGCCGGCCGAGCGTCGTGGACGGGCACCGGAACGCCCTGCTGGCCTGGATCTCGCCGCGCACCCCCGAGCGGTTGATGCTCGCGATCGTCGAGCGGAGCATCCGACCGTCGGGCCGCGGACCGGCCGCGATGGCAGTATCGGCCGCGTCGGCCCATCGCGGGGTCGTCGAAGGTCAGGAGTAACGGTGTCGTCGCCCTCCGCCCCGCCGTTCGGGCTGTCCGAGCGCGCCCGGCGTCTGCGCGCGGACCTGCTCGGCTTCATGGACACCCAGGTGTACCCGGCCGAGGCGGTCTGCGCGGAGCAGATGGCGGCGGCCGGCGATCCGCACCATCACCCCGCGGTCGTCGAGGAGTTGAAGGTCCAGGCGCGTCGCCGGGGCTTGTGGAACCTGTTCCATCCCGACCCGCGGTGGGGCGCCGGCCTGTCCAACTCCGAGTACGCGCCGCTGGCCGAGATCATGGGCCGCAGCCCGTTGCTGGCCCCGGAGGTGTGCAACTGCAACGCCCCGGACACCGGGAACATGGAGGTGCTCTCCCAGTTCGGCACCCCCGAACACCACGAGCGGTGGTTGCGGCCGCTGCTGGAGGGCACCATCCGTTCGGCGTTCGCGATGACCGAGCCGGAGGTGGCCAGCTCCGACCCGACCAACCTGCGGGCCCGCCTGACCCGCGCCGCCGACGGGCATCTGCTGAACGGGCGGAAGTGGTTCGCCTCGGGGGCGCTGCACCCCAACTGCCGGGTGCTGATCGTCCTGGCCACCACGGACCCGGACGCGCCGCCGCATCGGCGGCAGTCGATGACTGTGGTGCCGATCGACGCGCCGGGGGTGCGGATCGTCCGGAACCTGCCGGTCTTCGGCTACCACGACCGGGAGGGGCACGCGGAGCTCAGCTTCACCGACGTGGCCGTGCCGCCGACGGACCTGCTGGCCGGCGAGGGGCAGGGGTTCGCGATCGGTCAGGCCCGCCTGGGTCCCGGCCGCATCCACCACAGCATGCGGGCGATCGGCATGGCCGAGCGCGCGCTGGAACTGCTGTGCCGGCGGGCATTGTCGCGCTCGACGTTCGGGGCGCCGCTGGCCGAGCGGGAGAACATCCGGGACTGGATCGCCGACGCCCGGATCGACATCGAGAAGTCCAGGCTGCTGACGATGAAGGCGGCCTGGCTGATGGACACCGCCGGCAACAAGGCGGCGCGCACCGAGATCGCGGCCATCAAGGTGGACGCGCCCGCCATGGGACTGCGGATCGTGGACCGGGCCATCCAGGTGTGGGGCGCCGCCGGCGTCACCGACGACGTGCCGCTGGCCATGTTCTGGACCCACCTGCGGGCCCTGCGGATCGCCGA
>DATDBV010000448.1:0-7267 GCA_036524715.1 Nakamurella sp.
TGTCCTTCGGGTTGGGCGTGACCCCGCGCCAGACGACCGGGTCCAGCCCGGCCTCCCGGAGATGGATGAGCAGCGCATGGACCCACCCCGCGTCGTGCACGCCGTCGTCGCTGACCACGAACGGCCGCCGGGCTCCGAGCCGACCGGCCGCGAAACCCGCCTCGGCCAGGGCGCCCAAGCCGAAGACGATCTCCGGGGCGTGGAATTTGACGACGGGTGTCGGGGTTCGCTCGGGGGTGGACCGTGGATCGTTCGCGTGTGTGTGCGTCCGGATCACTTCCTTGTACCCGATGGCGACCATGCTCACCTCCGTCACCCGAAACGGACCCCATGATCGTTCGTCGAGGCCGGCCGACCGGGCCATCATCTCCCGTCGGCCGGGGAAATGGTACGTCGCACCGGTTCCATGCTGTCGCACGGAAATCCGCCGATGGCGGCGTGCTGACGGATGAGGGCCGGCCGTTCCGCCTCGTACACGCAGTAGAGCTTGTTGTCCCCGACGAAGGACTCGACCCAGACGATGCCCTCCCCGAGCTCGTTGGCCACCTGGTTGTACCGCGCGGACAGGTCGTGGATCTCCTCGTCGGTGAGCCCGCCGGCGCCCGGCAGGGAGCGCTCGATGACGTACCGGTCCATTGGTTCTCCCGCCCGGCGGCAGCTCGGGCAGCCCTTGCCCTGCCGCCACGCTACGGGCCCGGACAACCGGTGCGTACCACTGTTGGGACAGGCTTGACCTACCCGATCGGGCAGGTCGGGTGGCCGGTCAGTCCGTGGCCAGCAGCTGACGGACCTGGGCGAGCAGCCGGTCCGCCATCTCGGTGAAGATCCGCCGGCCCTCCTGCGCGTTGGCCCCGGTCGGGTCGCCGAGGACGCCGTTGGGGCTGACCGCACGCACCCCGGCGGTGGTGATCCGGGGCAGCAGTTCGGTCAGCGGCGCGGTCACCCCGGCGACCGCCCGGTTCAGCCGCACGCTGTCGGGCCGCAGGTACAGCATCAGGCTGGTCTCGCGATACCCGGCATGGGCGTCGGCCCGTGGCCCGGAACTGGCCGCGTGGTGCACGTGCGTGGACCGGCCCTCGTAACGCAACAATTCGACCGCACGCCGGAGGGCGTCGGCGTTGCCGCCGTGGCCATTGACCACGAGGACGTGCCGCCAGTCTCGGCAAGCATGCCGGACGAACTCGACCAGCACCGTGAACAGGGCCTCGGTCCCGATCGACAGCGTGCCGGGGAAGTGCGCGTGCTCGCCGCTGGCCCCGTACGGCATCGCCGGGGCCAGCCCGACCGCAGGGATCTGTTCATGCACCAGTTCGGCGAGCCGGGACGGGATCACGAGGTCCGTCGACAACGGCAGGTGGGGTCCGTGCTGCTCGGTGGATCCCAAGGGCAGCAACAGAAGTCGTCGGGGCGATGCCTCGACCTCGGGCCAGGTCGCGTCCCCGAGCGGGACCAGCTCAGCCATTGGCGCGGGGGCGTTTGAACCGTCGCGGCCACCCGGGTAGGTCACGCACCTTGGGCAGCACGGGCTCCGGATTGCGCCGGGCGATGACGCCTTGCCACACGCCGATGCTGTACGCGGCATCGTCCAGCGTGTGCGCCACCAGCGTTTCCGCGGCGGCCCGGGGTCCCGCGTGCTGGCCGGACCCCGACGCGACGCGCAGGTCCGTGACCACCTGGAACGCCAAGCCGGCGGCCGCGGCCACGGCCAGCCGCCGCCCGACCCGCGGGCGAAGCAGGCCGACCAGGAGGGTCACCGGCAGCATCGGCCGGATCAGCCAGCGGCCGAGGGCGGCGCCGGCCCGCAGGTGACCCATCGCGGCGAGCTTGCGGGCGTGGGCCGGCGTCAGCTCGGGCATGCCCCATGGTGCGATCGCCGCGGTGACCACCGCGGCGGCCAGGCCGGCCGCGGGTTGGACGAGCACCGCCAGCAGCCAGGGGCCGAGCGACCAGATCGAGACATCCAGGTGATTGAGCGTGCCGGGGTGTTTGTCGGCCAGGTCGGCCGCGCCCGTCCCGTACAGCCGGCGCCGGTTCAGCGCGGCGGTCAGCGTGCCGCGCGGCCGGTGACCGACATGCACGGTGGGGTAGTAGCGGACGGTGCCCTGGTCCAGCAGCCGCCAGACCAGGTCGACGTCCTCGCCGACATGCATGTCCTCGTTGAACCCGCCGGCCTTTCCGAACGCTTCGGCGTCCACCAGCATGGCTGCGCTGGGCACGTACGACACCGCCCGACCGGGCCCGACGTCGCTCGGGTCACATCCGAGATCCAGTGCGCAGACCCGATTCTCGAACCATCCGCCGGAACCGGAGCCGGGCAGTGGGACGATCTGCGGCGCGGCCAGCACCACCGGCGCCCCGGCCGTCGGGGTGTCGCCGACGTGGGCCTTGAGCGCGGCAATCCAGTCCGGGTCCGGGATCGTGTCGGCGTCCAGGAAGGCGATCCACCGGGTGTCGACGAGGGCGGAACCGGCGTTGCGGGCGGCCGCCGGGCCGCGGGAGGTTTCGTGGCGCAGGACCCGCAGCCCCGGGCGTTCGTCGGCCAGTGGGGCCAGCGGGACGGGCGACCCGTCGTCGACCAGCACCACCGGCAGATCGGCCGGCAGACTGGCCAGGAGTTCCCGCACCGGCCCGGCCGCGGAGCGGGCCGGGATGACGACAGTGACGCCGACGTGGTCGGTGGCCCGCGGCGGCGGCGCGATCAGCACGCCGGCGGACCGCAGTCGGTGCAGCAGTTCCTCGACCGCCGGCTGGTCGGTCGGCGTCGGTTCGCCGTCGACCAGGTCGCGGACGATGTCCGCGCCGCGGCTGGTCAACGTCATCACCCGGTAGGGCGTGCCGCCGGCCAGCGTGGTGCGGTCCAGCCAGTGGGTGCCCGGGCCCAGCCGCCAGCGTTCGCCGGCTGTCGCCGTGCTGACGGTGCTCATCCGACCAACCCTCCGTCCAGCTGGCCAGGGGCGCCGACCGGGGAATCGAGCAGGGCCAGCGACCGGTGCAGCAGGTCGATGAGATCGGCGTCGTCGTCGGCCAGCCACTGCTCGTACGCGGCCAACGCCGCCCCGAGCGCCAGATGCCCCATGGTGCGCGGGATCAGGTCGTCCGGATGGCCACCGAGACGGTCGGCCACGAACCGGGCGACCACCTGCCGCCAGGCCGCGTACCGCAGCGTCGAATAGGCCTGCAGCGACGGCGAACTAAGGATCAGTCGCATGCGATTGCGCAGCGATTCGGTCGCCTCGGCGTCGAAGGAGTTGAAGTCGACGACGGCCGACCGCACGGCCCGGGCCACCGGCAGGTCGGGCGGGCATCGGGCGAACCAGGCCGCGAACGCGTCCAGCTGGGTGTCGAACTCACCCCACACCGCGTCGTTCTTGGACTTGAAGTACCGGAAGAATGTGCGTCGGCCGATGCCGGCGGCCGCGGCGATCTCGTCGACGGAGGTCACGTCGAAGCCCTGCTCGGAGAAGATCGCGAGCGAAATGCGCTCCAACTCGCCGCGGGTGGTCACCGCCGGGCGGCCGGGAGTGGCCGGTTGTGTGGCCGTCACGGCCGGTCCCTGTGCCACCGCGTCACCCTATACTTTCGGACAGTTGACATATGACACGCAGTGCCAATACCGTCCATTGTGACACGGGGCACCACCGTTGTCACCCCCCGCAGGACCGGACCAATGGAGGTAGGCAATGCCGGAAATCGTTGTCGAAGAAGCGGTCTCGAAGACCGCCGAGACGGTCGAAACCGCGGAGGCGCCATCGCTGGTGGTCAGCGACCTGCTCGTCGAGGACGTGTCCATCGACGGCATGTGCGGCGTCTACTAGGCGGTCCGGCTCTGCGTCGCCCGACCGTCTCGGCCCCACCCTGCTGTGTTGGATGGCGCCCTCGCAAGCTCGGGCGACCAGGGCCGGCGCCGGCGCCAAGCGGTCCGGCTCCTGCGTCGCCCGACCCGACCCGGAAACGTCCTCGAAGCGGAGGTTCGACGATGAATGTCTCGACGATCGAGGCGGCCGGTCCGGCCCCCTTCGGCCCGGACCTGCCCTATGAACTGCATCCGGCGGTGGAGGTCCGTCCGGAGCCGTTCGGGGCGTTGCTCTATTCGTTCAAGACCAGGCGGCTGTCCTTCCTGAAGGATCCCGACCTGGTGACCGTGGTCCGCACCCTGGCCGACCACCCAACGGCGAGCGCCGCCTGCCGCGCCGCCGGCATCATCGACCCGATCCGGTTGACCATGTTCGAGCGGGCGCTGGCCACGTTGGCCGCGACCGAAACCATCAGGGAGCGACCCTCATGACCACTGCTGTCCTGCCGCTGGTCGACCACTTCGCCCTGGGCCTGCAGTCGCCGATCTGCCTGACCTGGGAGCTGACCTATGCCTGCAACCTGGCCTGCGCCCACTGCCTGTCCAGCTCCGGGCGGCGCGATCCCCGCGAGCTGACCACCGCCGAGTGCAAGGCAGTCATCGACGAGCTGGAGCGGATGCAGGTCTTCTACGTCAACATCGGTGGCGGTGAGCCGACCGTGCGGCCCGACTTCTGGGAGCTGGTGGACTACGCCACCGCGCACAAGGTCGGCGTGAAGTTCTCCACGAACGGGATCAAGATCGACCGCGCGGCCGCCGAGCGGTTGGCCGCCAGCGACTACGTCGACGTGCAGATCTCCCTGGATGGCGCGACCGCCGAGGTCAACGACTACGTGCGTGGCCGGGGCTCGTACGACACGGCCATCCGGGCCATGGAGAACCTCGCCGCAGTCGGCTTCGTCGGCTTCAAGATCTCCGTCGTCTGCACCCGGCAGAACATCGACCAGCTGGACGCGTTCAAGGCGATCGCCGACCGCTACCAGGCACAGCTGCGGCTGACCCGGCTGCGCCCGTCCGGTCGCGGCGCCGACGTGTGGGACGAGCTGCACCCCACCGCCGCGCAGCAGCGCGAGCTCTACGACTGGCTGGTCCGCAATGGCGAGAACGTGCTGACCGGCGACTCCTTCTTCCACCTGGCCGCCTACGGCGAGGCCCTGCCCGGGCTGAACCTGTGCGGCGCCGGCCGCGTCGTCTGCCTGATCGATCCGGTCGGCGACGTCTACGCCTGCCCGTTCGCCATTCACGAGTCGTTCCTCGCCGGGAACGTCCGCTCGCCCGGCGGCTTCGCCGGCGTCTGGCGCGACTCCGAACTCTTCGCCGAGCTGCGCAAGCCGCAGAGCGGCGGGGCCTGCGCGTCCTGCTCCGCGTTCGACTCCTGCCGGGGCGGTTGCATGGCCGCCAAGTTCTTCACCGGCCTGCCGCTGGACGGTCCGGATCCGGAGTGCGTCAAGGGTTTCGGCGAGATCGCCCTGTCCAAGGTCGAGCCCGGGCGGTCGCCGAAGCCGTCGGAGGACCATTCGCACACCGGCAAGCTGCGCAACGGTCCGGTGATGCTCACCCTGCGCACCCCACCCAAGCGGGACTGCGACGAGAACCCCCTGGCCGGGATGACTCCCGCCCGGGAACCGGTCGGCGCCGGCCGGTAGCCCGGCGCCCGCTTGCCCGCCCATCCGGAACGGCTCGGCTGCCCGCGCAGCCGAGTCCCCGGTGAATTCCGCATTGCGTTCTGCCCGTGCCCCTTTCCCCGGCGAAAGGGTGAATCCCGTCCGCTCGAGAGAGGCCTCGCTGTGGCTAGCAAATGGTTCGAGACCGTTGCCGAGGCGCAACGGCGCGCGAAGAAGCGACTGCCCAGGTCCGTCTACATGGCCCTGGTCGCCGGATCCGAGAAGGGCGTCACGATCGCCGACAACCAGGCGGCGTTCGCCGAGCTGGGCTTCGCCCCGCACGTGGCCGGCCTGTCGGCCAAGCGCGACCTCTCGACAACGGTGATGGGTCAGGAGATCTCGCTGCCCGTCTTCATCTCCCCGACCGGGGTGCAGGCGGTCAACCCGGACGGCGAGGTGGCCGTTGCCCGCGCCGCCGCCGCCCGCGGCACCGCGATGGGGCTGAGCTCGTACGCCAGCAAGCCGATCGAGGAGGTCATCGAGGCGAACCCGCAGACCTTCTTCCAGGTGTACTGGTCCGGCTCCCGGGACCAGATCAAGCAACGGGTGGAGCGGGCCCGCGCGGCCGGCGCCAAGGGCCTCATCCTCACTCTGGACTGGTCGTTCTCCATGGGACGCGACTGGGGCAGCCCGAAGATCCCGGAGAAGGTCAACCTCAAGGCGATGGTGCAGTACGCGCCCGAGGCGATCACCCACCCGCGGTGGCTGTGGTCGTTCGGCAAGACGATGACCATCCCCGACCTGACCGTGCCGAACCTGGCCGACCCCGGTCAGCCGGCCCCGACGTTCTTCGGCGTCTACTACGAGTGGATGCAGACCCCGCCGCCCACCTGGGACGACGTCGCCTGGCTGTGCGAGCTGTGGGGCGGACCGCTGATGCTCAAGGGGATCTGCCGGGTCGACGACGCCAAGAACGCGGTATCGGCCGGGGTCAGCGCCATCTCGGTGTCCAATCACGGCGGCAACAACCTGGACAGCACGCCGGCGTCCATCCGCGCGCTGCCGGCGATCGTCGACGCCGTCGGCGATCGGGTGGAGATCGTGCTGGACGGCGGGGTCCGGCGCGGTAGCGACGTGGTCAAGGCCGTCGCCCTGGGCGCCCGCGCGGTGATGATCGGCCGGGCCTACCTGTGGGGCCTGGGCGCCAACGGCCAGGCCGGCGTGGAGAACGTGCTCGACATCCTGCGCAGCGGTATCGACTCGGCCGTGCTGGGCCTGGGGCACTCGTCCATCCACGATCTGTCGCCCAAGGACCTGGTC
This sequence comes from Nakamurella sp., assembly GCA_036524715.1. Lineage (GTDB taxonomy): Bacteria > Actinomycetota > Actinomycetes > Mycobacteriales > Nakamurellaceae > Nakamurella. The sequence continues at coordinate 6,778 of DATDBV010000448.1, forward strand.
ATCCCGGCGGGCTTCGAGCGGCCCCTGGGTGTGGTCGAGGACTGATCCCCCGCGCAGCGCTGAATCGCATGCACCACAATAGGTTCCAGCCTGGCCGGGGTACCGTCTGCGGCGCTGATCAAGTCGGCGCGGAAATCCGACACACCCGGCGGCAAATCCGCGGAGATGAGGGCGGGCCGGCCCCTCAGGGTGAACCTGTTCGTGCGGGCGGGGTTCGTCGTGCCGGCCGGCTCCGGCGGGTTGCGCTTGGGTTGCGCTGATCCAAGACCCACTGAACCGGGCAAAACGGCGCCGGAAATGGGTTTTCGATCAGCGCAAAGTCGGGCACGCTCTTCCAAAGTAGGCGTTTGGCGCATTTCGTGCCCTGGGAGGTTCGATTGATCAGCCGGGTGCCCGTCCGGGGGCGTCCCGTCGGAATGAACCGCGCGGTCGGGGACGCCCCGCGCCGAGATCCACTTGCGCAGCCTTCTTGGCCTGCCAGTGTGGTTCT
>DATDBV010000449.1:0-6056 GCA_036524715.1 Nakamurella sp.
GTGCGGCTCGCCGGGCGATTACCGCGTCGTGTTCTCGATGGGGGAAGGCCCCCCGAGTCGTTTCTTGACCGTCGCTCGGGATGACACCGGCGAGGGGTGTCCGGCTTCGGGGGTGCCGCGAAGATGCTCGGGCGAGCTGACGAGGGTGAGCACGCCCGGATGCGGGCGCCGTACCGGGACCTGGCGGTGCTGCGCCGGGCGCGCCCCGAGATCACTGAGCCGTGGTTCGGCAGTATCACCGTGGACTGCGACGACGAGCAGCGGTGGCTGCTGGTCGACCGGTCGGGGGTGCGGGTCGCGTTGAAGTTATCCGCCGTTGCTCGGGTCATTCCACTGGGCGGAACAAGCGGACGGTACTGCTGGAAACCCGGGCCGGCGTCGAACTCGACGGTAGTCGCTGACTTTGCCCGGCCACACCGCGGTCGTCATAGCCCGCCGCCGGAGTCGCACGATAGCCATTTCCTTCGCTCGGCGCACGAATTCCTTTGTGTTGCGCACGATTTCCGTCCGTCTTGACAGGCAATCACCGAAGGCGGACGATTACGCCTCGCCGCTTGAAAATGTGATTCGCCGAGCGTCTGACAATCGTCGGGGGCAGCAGCTCGGATTCAGGGCGACGCCGCTGGTCCGGGCGGCGTCCGGAGAGTCTGGAGTGCACAATGGCCAAGTCACGCAGCACGAGTCGTCGAATCATCGCGACGCTGGTGCTCATCTGGGTCGCCATCGCCACCGTAGTCTTCGCTCCGACGGCGTCGGCGGCCAAGGACTACGGCAGCCTGACGGCCACTTGGTGGCAATGGGCCTTGGCCCAACCGGCCATTGATGTCGCAGCGACGAATACGAATACCAATCCGGTGTTGGACACCACCGGGGAGTACGCGACGGCCGGCCAACCGGCCGGTATCGGGCCGGCGAACAAGTACTTCTTCCTGGCCGGCACGTTCGGCCAAGATGTGGTCCGGACGGTGACCGTGCCGCCCGGCAAGACGCTGTTCTTCCCCATCTTCAATTTCGAGGCGGACAACGCGGTCGATCCGATCACCCACTTCAAAGTGCCGGAACTGAAGGCGCTCGCGAAGGCGAACGTCGACGGCGCCATCAATCTCACGGCGACCTTCGACGGCGCACCCGTGGCGTTCTTCCGCTCGACCTCACCGGTGTTCGACTACACCATGCCCGACGAGAACAGCATCTACGAGTATTTCGGCTTCACCGGCCCGCAGTTCACCGGGCGCATCAAGCCCGCCGTGGCCGACGGCTACTGGGCGATCCTCCCGCCCCCCACCCCGGGCGAGCACGTACTGCGCTTCACGGCCGCATCGTCATTGATCGACTTCAGCCTTGACGTCACCTACCAGCTGACCACCTCCTGACGCCCGACCCGCTCCTGACCCGGCTCCGAGCCGCCGGGCTCCGGACTGGCCCCCGCGCGGATCAACGTTCGCCGGCGCGGCCGAGTGATTGACTCCTGTCCCACCCGTCACATCCAGGGGAATTCGCCACCGCGCCGGTCAAGTGGACGGCGCAATACCGGGTCGGGGGTCACTCAGCGGACACGAATTTCCACGCTGTGGCCGCTGGATCGGGCCAGTCGCGTGTCGCGGGTCAGGACTGGGCACTGCAGCGCTTCTGCGAGCACCACGTACGCGGCGTCGTAGGCGCTGAGATTGTCGCGCAGGTTGAATGCCCGCAGACGCAGAGGTGCAGCACTGGGCCACCGCTGGATGGGTAGCGCATCGAAGTCGGTCAAGGCATCGCGTGCCCTGGCTGGGCTGACGTGGCCGCTCAGGGTCAACCCGCGCAGCGCGGAGACCACCTCAAAGTCCAGCAACGTCGGGGCGTGCAAGTCCTCGTCGGCGATCTCGGCACGGAGATCATCGCTGCCCTCGACGGCGGTCAGTGCATCGACCACGGCCGCGCTGTCGACGACGATCACGCGCGCCCGCGGGAGGTTAGCTGGCTATCCCGCTCGGCACGCGCAGCGGCGACCACGTCGGCAGCGGAGGCGGTGGCCCGCTCAGCGCGTTGAGCGGCCCTGTCAAGTACTTCAGCGACCGTGGGGCGGCTGACTTCCCGTTCGATGAGGTCAAGCAGGTAAGCGTTGAGCGACTGGCCACGAGCCGCGGCTCGGGCCTTGAGCCCGCGCCGCGCATCCTCGGGCACGTTTCTGATCTGCAGCAACGAACTCATAGAGGCATGCTATCTCAGGATGTATCTAATGTGCATGTAGTCTCTCGCTTGAGGATCTCAATAGGGGCGTGCGCTCGTCAGAACTCGTTCTCGTCGTCGGGGCGGGCGGGTCGCGCATCGGGGCGCTGGCCCGCAAGAGCCGGCTTGGTGAAGGCGGAGCGGCCAAGGCAGTTGAGTTGCGGGTGCTCGAGCGGCGACAGCCGGGCGGCGCCCTCGTCGCGCAGAGGCCGACGGCTTGACACCCGTGCGGCCGAACAGGCAGGAGGTCGCAGGCGCGTACCTGGTCGGTGGCCAGCAAACCGGTGACCCGCATCATGTCCGGCCACTGTGTGACGATCTTGACCACGTTGACGGTGTCGCGCGCGATCGGCTCCAGCGGCCCGCCGCCACGGATCGTCTTGAGCCCGGCGGACAACGACGCCATCCGGACCGGGTCGGGCTGCGCGGTGCCGCCAGCAGCGTTGGTCGGGCAGGTTGGCGAACCGTGGCGCGAAGCGGCAATTCAGCATCGCGAATACACCACCACTGCCACCGCCTGGGGCGGCCGGATGGGCCGGGTGGCCACATCCGACGGCAGGCTCGACTACCACCTGTCATTACCCGAGGGTATGGGCGGCCAGGGCGGCGACAGCACCAACCCCGAGCAGCTTTTCGCCTGCTGCTCCGCGGCCTGATTCCACAACGCGGTGCGATCGGTTGCCCGGAAGCTGAAGGTCGATGTCACCGACTCCGCGGTGTCCGTCACCGTGCACATTGCCGGCCCCCCCGCCGACGGCTACCGGCTGTCCATCCGGATCGAGGCCGAGCTGCCGGGTGTTCAATCGGAGACCGGCGGGCAGGTGCTCGCCGCCGCGCACGCCCGCTGCCCTTACAGCCGCGCGCCGGCGGGCAGCCACGATCTGGAGCTGCTCCTGGTCGACGGCGTCACCTGAAGAGCTGTCGTCGCCGAGCGCCGGATCGAGGGGCACGGAGGCCGATGCTGCCTATTGCGCTGCGACCCTTCCGCCGGTACAGATGGGTCGGGGCCGATCCGAGGTGCCGTTGGTGAGCGAGGAATCCGTCGACGTGCAAGCGGCGCACGACGCGCTGCGCCGACACGAGTGGGATCACGCGCGCGCGCTGTTCCTAGCGGCGGGCGACTCCCGTCCGCTCACCGCGGACGACAGTTACGGTTTGGCGACCGCCGACTGGTGGCTTGGGCTGGTGCGGGACGCCCTGTCCGCGTACGAGCAGGCGTACGTCGGCTACCTCGGGCAGAAGCGGCCGGACCGGGCGGCCCTCGCCGCGTTCGACATCGCCGGCTCCCTGTTCCTGCGGGGCGACCACGTCCAGGGTTCGGGCTGGATGAGCCGGTTCAACCGGATCCTGCACGACCTGCCCGAGGGCGTCGTGCACAGTTACGCCCGTTGGGTGGAACTCGACGGGCGTTCCGCCGACCTCGACGTCGATGACGCGCTCGCCGCGGCGCGGCGGTTGCACGCGGACGGTGTGCGGTACGCGGACCTCGACCTGTGCACGCTGGCGCTGATGCTCGAGGGGCGAATTCTGGTCCGGCATGGTCGGGTCGACGCCGGCATGTCCGTGCTGGACGAGGCGATGCTCACCGCCGGATCCGGTCGGATGGATCCGGGCTATGCCGGCAACGTGTACTGCAATCTGGTCGCCGCCTGCCATGAGGTGCTGGACATCGGCCGGATGCGTGAATGGACGGCCGCGCTCGCCCGCTGGTGCGAATCGTTGCCGCCGGCGGTGCTGTTCACCGGGATCTGCCGCGTTCACCGAGCGCAACTGCTGCAAATGGGCGGCGACTGGGAAGGGGCCGAGCGGGAGGCCGCCCAGGTCTGCGCCGAGCTGACCGACATTCAGGTCAGCAGCGTCGCCGAAGCTCACTATGCGATCGGCGAGATCCGTCTCCTGCGGGGCGATCTCACCGGAGCGGAGGAGCAGCTGCAGCGGGCGGACAAGCTGGGCCGGGATCCGCAGCCCGCACTGTCGTTGGTCCGATTGGCCCAGCGGGACATCGCGGGCGCCGCCACGATGATCGACACGGCGCTCGCCGCGGTGTCCGGCCGGCCGCCGGCCCGCGCCCGGCTGCTGTCGGCCCAGGTTGAGATCACCGTGGCCGGAGGGGACCTGGACCGGGCGGACCGAGCGGCCGAGGAACTCGAGCGGATCGCCGACGTCTACTCGACAGCGGGCCTGCGCGGCTTGGCGGCGCAGGCCCGCGGTGCCGTGCTGGTGGCCCATGGCGCGGCGGAGCAGGCGCTGCCCATCCTGCACACCGCCTGGCGGACCTGGCAGGAACTGGGCGCACCTTTCCCGGCGGCCCGAGTGCGGCTGCTCATCGCACAGGCGCGGACCGGCCTGGGCGACGTGACCGGGGCCGTGAACGCGCTGGAGGCAGCCGCGGAGGTCTTTGCTCGATTGGGCGCCGTACCGGACGCCCGGCTGGCGAGCAGCCGGCGACCGTCCCGGCCGCTGCCGGACGGCCTGACCGAGCGCGAAGCCCAGATTCTTGATCTGGTCGCCGCCGGTCGCACCAACCAGCAGATCGGCCGGGAGCTGTCCATCAGCCACAAGACGGTCGCCCGGCACCTGTCGAACATCTTCACCAAATGCGGCTTCGTCACCCGAACGGCCGCGGCCGCCTACGTGTTCGAGCACGGCCTGAGCGACCCCGTCGCCAGGTAACCCTGGGATGGGTCATCCGACCCATCCCCCGGATCGCCGGTGTGGACATCCGCCCGATGAGAGCCCACCGGTTCGACCCCTACCGTCGGAGCCGTCCATCGACCGGCAGGAGGATCCACCATGACGACAACGCTGACAGGGATCGAATCGGAAGCCGAGGTAGCGGATTTCGCCGGGCGCCTGCTGGGCCTCTACACCGGAGCGCTGCTCAGCGCGATGATCGACGTCGGCCATCGCACCGGGCTGTTCGAGGCCGCCGCACTCGGCGAGGTCACCAGCGAGGAACTCGCGGACCGGGCCGGCCTGCACGAGCGGTACGTCCGGGAGTGGCTCGGATCCATGGTGACCAGCGGAATCATCGACTACCACCCGGCCGGCCGTACCTACCTGCTCCCGGCCGCCCACGCCGCCTGCCTGACCGGCCCGGGATCGGGCAACCTCGCGCCGCTGAGCCGGCTCAACACCCACCTCACCGAACACGTCGGCGAGGTTGTGCGGGCGTTCCGGGAGGGCGGCGGCGTGCCGTTCGCGGCCTACCAACCGGATTTCACCGACGTGATGGACGCGGCCGGACGCGGTGGGTACGACGCCGACCTCGTCGACTCCTGGCTCCCCCTTGTGCCCCGGCTGTCCGAGACGCTCGCCGCCGGTGCCCGGGTGGCCGACGTCGCCTGCGGCACCGGCCATGCGCTCGTCGTGCTCGGCCGGGCGTTTCCGAGATCGACGTTCGTGGGTTACGACCGGTCGGAGGCGGCGATCGTGCAGGCCCGGGCCGAGGCGGCCGCCGACGGCCTGTCGAATGTGCGCTTCGAGGTGGCCGATGTCGCCAGGCTGCGCATTGATGTGCCGTTCGACGCGATCTTCGTCTTCGACGCCATCCACGACCAGGCGGAGCCACAGACTGTGCTGGACAACATCTTCCGTGCCCTGGTCCCCGGTGGCCGGTTCTTCATGAAGGAACCGCGGGTGTCCAGCAACCTGGAGGAGAACGTCGGCAACCCGCTGGCGCCGGTGCTTTACGCGGTCAGCACGCTGCACTGCCTGACCGTCTCCCTCGCCGAGGGCGGCGCGGGCCTGGGCACCGCGTGGGGGCAGCAGAAGGCGCTGCAGATGCTGGCCGACGCCGGCTTCGGCGACGTCGTCGTGCACGACGTGCCCACCGACCCGATGGACGC
>DATDBV010000450.1:0-4347 GCA_036524715.1 Nakamurella sp.
CGCGGATCGGGTGGCCTCGCTGATCGAAGCCGCCGCCCAGGCCGCTCGCCGGATGGTCTTTCCCGGTTCAGCGGTCGCGACGCCGGTCCGCCCGGTGATCGTCAAGCGCTACGCGGACGCGAAGTGAGTCGCCGCGGGCTGTGCCGCCACGAAGCGACTCGCCGCGGGCTTGGCCGCCACGAATGTCGCCGCGGGCTGGGCCGAGCCCCCACCAGGCCAGGGCCAGCCCGACCAGCGGCAACGCCAGCCCGAGGGTGGTCAGCAGGTCCAGCGGACTCCCGCCGCCCGCGGGTAACGCCGTGTGCGGGTGCCCGGAACCGGCCGGCTGCGCGAGCATGAACAGATGCAGGACCAGCATGGCCACGCTGCCCGGCGTCACCCACACCCAGTCGCCGACCCGCGGTGCCGTCCACAGGTGGTGGACGCAGTGCAGGCAGACGGCCGAGACGCCGATCGTCAGCAGCGACAGGGTTGGGATCCAGTGCTGGAGCGCGCCGGCGACGTGCACCGCGGCGCACGCCACCATGACGACCGCCGCCGACCGCGCGACGGCGTCCGTTCGGCGCGGTGTCGAAACGTGCGGTGTCGGCAGGCGCTGTGTCGGCAGGCGCTGTGTCGGCATGTGCACATCAGGACAGTAAATCCACCGGCCGCGCCCTGCCCGCGGAACTTCGGACGGCTCCACTGCTGCCGATGGTCCGCGCGAAACCGGCAACTCAAGGGGGCGGCGTGACGATGCCGGCGGCGCGGGCGCGCGAGAAGTTCCTGGCGTCGCCGGTGGCCCGGCTGGCCACGGCGAGCCCCGCCGGCGTCCCGCACCTTGTGCCGGTCACCTTCGCGTGCGTCGCCGGCGCCGATGACTGGCTCGTGTTTGCCGTCGACCACAAACCGAAGACGACCACGCGGTTGCGCCGCCTGGCCAACATCGAGGCGAACCCCTCGGTCACGTTCCTGGTCGACGAGTACGACGACGATTGGTCACGGCTGTGGTGGGTGCGGGCCGACGCGCAGGCGCAGCTGTTGGACGCGGGGCCACGTGACCGGGCGCTGGCGGCGCTGCGCGACAAGTACCGGCACTATCGCGCCCAGCCACCGGCCGGGTCGGTGGTCGGTGCCCGGGTGACGCGCTGGTCGGGATGGACAGCGAGCGGCATGCCGTCGTGACGACCGCGGAGGGGCAGCGACTGGATGCCCGGATGTCGGTGCGCCAGGGATGGAACTGCCCGCGACGTGGTCCGGCGGCCGCACAGTGTGGTGGTGATCGGGCTACGCGGTCCAGGCCGACATCACCGACGACCGCGGCGTCGGGACATCTTGTCGGCTCAGTTCAGGCGGCTGAGCAGATCATCCGCCGCTGCCTTCAATTCCTCGGCGTAACGCATGTCCTGATGGGTCTGCTCCTCGTAGGTTCCGAGCCGATCGCTGACCCTGCTCAACAACGAGGAGAAGGCTCGTACCTCGTCCTCCGTCAACTTCACCTCTGTCGCCATCGCACGACTCCCTTCCGGACGGCGGATCGGTCGCCAACACCTTCCTCACCAGCATCCTGCGCGGTGGGTGCCAGCACAAGGATCCGGCCACGACAAGGATGCCGCCGGCTCCGGTCCAGTCCGTCGGGATGTACCGTGAGTGCGTTGGGATCCGGTGACTGCTTTGACGGATGCGCTCAGCCTGACCGACAGGTGGACGGTGCCGACGACGTACTGGCACCGGCTCGATGACGGCCGGACGCAATGTGATGTGTGCCCGCGCGCCTGCCGCCTGCACGAGGGTCAGCGTGGGCTGTGTTTTGTCCGTGGCCGGATCGGCGACGGGATCGTCCTGACCTCGTACGGCCGGTCCAGCGGATTCTGTGTCGATCCGGTCGAGAAGAAGCCACTGAACCATTTCCTGCCGGGCACGCCGGTGTTGTCCTTCGGCACCGCCGGGTGCAACCTCGCGTGCAGGTTCTGCCAGAACTGGGACATCTCCAAGTCGCGGGAGATCGACACCCTCGGCCGGTCGGCGACCCCGGATGAACTCGCCAAGGCCGCGCAGGCGCTGGGTTGCCGCAGCATCGCGTTCACCTACAACGATCCGACGGTGTTCCTGGAATACGCGATCGACGTGGCCAAGGCCTGCCGGCAGCGCGGGATCCGGGCAATCGCGGTCACCGCCGGATACATCGAACCCGCGGCGCGGGCGGACCTGTACGCGCACATGGACGCCGCGAACGTGGATCTCAAGGCGTTCACCGACGAGTTCTACCGCAAGGTATGCGCCGCGCGGCTGGCCCCGGTGCTGGACACGCTTCGATACCTGCGCGAGGAGACACAGGTCTGGTTCGAGATCACGACTCTGCTCATCCCAGGCCGCAACGACTCCGACCCGGAGATCACCCGGGAGGTCGAATGGATCGCGGACAACCTGGGCTGCGATGTGCCGCTGCATTTCACCGCCTTCCACCCCGACTACAAGATGCTCGACGTTCCGCACACTCCGGCGAGCACGCTGGCCCGGGCGCGGCGAATCGCCCTGGACCGTGGGCTGCGCTTCGTCTACACCGGCAATGTCCACGACCTCGACGGTGGCACCACCTTCTGCCCCGGCTGCGGTACCGCCGTCGTCGTCCGGGACTGGTACGACATCCGTCGGTACGAGCTGACCGGGACCGGCGCGTGCCGGCACTGCGGGACCGACCTGCCCGGTGTGTTCGACGGGGACGCCGGCACCTGGGGTCGACGGCGCCTGCCTGTCACACCTGGGCACGCGGCGCGGTGAGATGGTCGGGCGGTCGCGGGCCGGGAGGTCAGCCGGCGGTCGCCGGCAGCTTCTACCCAGCCGACCCCGGGGAGCTTCGCCGGGCCGTCGACCGGATGCTCGCCGAGGCGCCCCCCGCGGCCGGCGCGGCCGGTGCGGCCGCGCTGATCGCGCCGCACGCCGGCTACCGCTACTCGGGCCGGGTGGCCGCGTCTGCCTACGCGCACCTCGCCGACGGACGCGGCCGCCCGCGAAGGGTTGTCGTTCTCGGGCCGGCCCACTTCGTCCCGGTCCCGACGGTCGCGGTGCCTGCCGTCACGGCGTTCGTCACGCCGCTCGGCACGGTGCCGGTCGACACCCGGATGTGCGATCGGATCGTCGATCTGGGTCTTGCCCGGCGGACGGACGAGCCGCACATGCCCGAACACTCGATCGAGGTGCAGATCCCGTTCCTGCAGCGGACGTTGGGTGTCGGGTGGGAACTTGTGCCGATCGTGGTCGGCGCGGCCGGCGAGCAGGCGGTTGCCAACGTCCTGGACGTCCTGGTCGGCGAAGGCATGCTCGTGGTCTGCAGCACGGACCTGTCCCATTACCTGACGCTCGAGCAGGCGCGGGCCCGCGACCTTCGGACCGCGGCGGCGATCGTCGCCCGGGACGTCGAGGCGATCGGACTGCGCGACGCCTGCGGCGCCGCTCCGCTGCGCGGGCTGCTGCGCTGGGCGGGTCAGCAGGAACTCGTTGTCGACCAACTCGACCTGCGGACCTCGGCGGACACGGCCGGCGACCCGGCGAGGGTGGTGGGATACGGCGCATTCGTGGTGCGGCGCTGCCGGTCAGGGCCACCGGGAGGGCGTGGTACAGCACTCCCCAGCTGGTGACCTGGGTCAGGCACCACGCCGTCAGCGCCCGGCGGGGCGGACGCTGACCGTGGAGGGTGGTGCCGACGCTCACCGGGCGCTGGCGGCCAACAGCTCCCCCGCATGGCTGTGCCCGGTTCGAGTGCCGAAACCGACGCCGACGGGTTCGGTGTCCTCCGGCGGCGGGGTGGCGCGGCAGGCGCCGGTCTCGGGCAGCCGCAGCTCGACCCGGTCGGCCGCCTCCTGGTCGCCGGCCAGGGCGGCGGCGATGGATCGGACCTGTTCGTACCCGGTGGCCAGCAGGAACGTCGGGGCCCGCCCGTAGCTCTTCATCCCGACCAGGTAGAAGTCCTCGTCCGGGTGGGCCAGCAGCGCGGCGCCGTGCGGCGGCACGGTTCCGCAGGAATGCAAGTTCGGGTCGATCAACGGCGCCAGCTCGGCCGGCGCCTCCAGGGCGGGGTCCAGGTGCAGCCGCACCTCCCGCAGCATGTCCAGGTCCGGGCGGAACCCGGTCGCGCCGACCACCACATCGACGTCCAACACGGTGTTTTCGCCGTGGCTGGTCACACCGACCCGCAGCGTGCCGTCCCCGCTCGGGCGCAGGCGGCCCATGGTGGTCTCCGTGAGCAGGGTGATGGTTCCGGCGTGCACCGCGGCCCGCACACCGCCGCCCAGGGCACCGCGGGCGGGCAACTGGTCGGCCTCCCCGGCGCCGTAGAGCCGGGCCGGGGACGCCGCGCGGATCGCCCAG
>DATDBV010000451.1:0-25837 GCA_036524715.1 Nakamurella sp.
AGAAGCTGGGAATCCATGGAGCCCTGGACGCCTTCGGCCAGCTCGCCATCACCCAGGAACACGCCGAGCGAGCCGTCAGACTGGCCGGAGCCGCCGAACGGCTGCGCGCCGCGAGCGGCACCCGCTCCTGGCCGGTCGTGCGGCGAGACCGTGAACGATGGCTGGGCGCAGCACGCCGGACGCTCGACGACGTGGAATACCAAGCCGCCTGGGCGCAGGGGCAGGCAATGAACCGGGAAGAAGCGATCGCCTATGCCCTCGAAGAGACCCCGCCGGCCGCCCACTGATGGCTACTTCTGGTCCGCGGCCCACAACCCGAGCAGCCCGCGGAAGTGGGCCAGGAACCGTTCGTGCTCGTGCGGGGGGTAGGTGGCCCGCACGGTGTCGATGAGCAACGCGTCGAACTCGGCCGAGGTGATCCAGTCGTGGACGATCTCCGGCAGGGAGGCCAGCGCGGTCGAGCAGAACTCCCGGTACCGGTCGGCCTCGAAATACTGGTCGGACATCAGCGCGTACCGGCCCAGCTTGTCCGCCCAGCTCAGCTCCGGGTCGTCGGCAACGTCGTACCAGGCGCGAGAGTTGGTGTCCACCCGCGGCTTTCGCCCGGTCACTGCGCAGAACACCGACCAGGAAACCAACTGCGTGATCGCCCACGGGAAGTAGTAGTGCAGCGAGGTGATCGCGACGTCAGGGCAGGCATTGGCGTAGTCGATGGGCTTGACCGAGGTGCCGGTGACCAGCGCCTCGCAGGAGTTGAACTCCCAGCGGAAGAACGCATTGATGGTCCGGGACAGGGTGAGGATCTCCATCCCGGCCTCGGGTTGCAGGAAGTTGTGCGAGACCTCGTAACGGTCGTGCATGGGCAGCTCCGGCCGGAACCGCATGATCTTGGTCTCCGGCCCGATGGTGAGCGAGCGGGCGAACGATTCGTACTCGGCCGCCGCCTGCAGGTGCATCAGCATCTGCCCGGATTCGTTGTAGGCGCGGTGCAGGGCGTCCTGGTCGGCGATCCTGGAGACCCCGCGCCAGGCGCCGCCGTCGAACGGCTTCATGAACATCGGATAGCCGACCCGGGACGCCACCTCGTCCAGGTCGAACGGCAGGTTGTACTGCTCGGCGGTGTATGCCCACTTTTCGTGGTCGACCGGGTTCTTGTAGGGGACGAGCACGGTCGCCGGGATGTCGAAGCCGAGCCGGATCATCGCGCAGTACGCGGAGTGCTTCTCCATCGCCTGGAACGTGAACGGGTTGTTCAGCAGGTAGGTGTCGTTGACCAGCGCCGCCTTCTTCAGCCACTCCCGCGGGTGGTAGTACCACCAGGCCAGCCGGTCGATCACCACGTCATAGCGGACCGGGGCGCGCAGGTCGAACGGCTCGATGGTGATCCGCTCGGTGTCGACGTGGTGGGCGACCCCGTTGTGGGTGACCGGGTCGAGTCGTTTGGTGAGCATCTGGAAGGCCGTCGGCCAGTCGTTCTCGGTGCCCAGCAGCAGGCCGATCAGGTGAGTCGTGGAGTCACGTCGCGGCACGGTCATGACGTGATCCTCGCTGGCCTCGACGGGGTCGGCAACGGCAGACACCCACCGGCCGGCGCTCAGCCCAGCGCCGGCAGGTAGATCGCCGACTGTGCCCGCCAGCTGGGCCAGTCGTGCGGCCACTCGTGGCCCCAGACGAACAGCTCGTGGGGGATCTGCTTGTCGGCCAGCACGGCGGCCAGGGCCCGGGTGGAGCCGTGGGCGCCGGTGGTGTCCTCCCATTGGCCGCTGCCCACCACCAGGGTGATCGCCAGCCGTGCCCGCAGGTAGTCCAGATGCCCGCCGTGGGTGTTCGGCAGGAACTGGAAGGGGTTGGTGAGGTAGGTGTCGTCGTCGGCCTGTCCCCACCCTCGCCAGGTCCACGGGTCGTAGTTGCCGGATATGCCGACGGCGCGGCCGAACACATGCGGGTGCCGCAGGGCGAACAGCACCGCGTGGAAGGCCCCCATGGACGGTCCCGCGGTCGCCACATCGTCCCGGCCGCCCATCCGGTCCCGGATGAACGGCACCACCTGCCAGATGATCCAGTCCTCGTACCGGCGGTGGTTGCGGGCCCGGTCACCCGACGGCATCCAGGACGCCGACCAGGAGTCATGATCGAACGAGGGAACGCAGAACACGGTGATCCTACCGTCGTCGACGGCCGGCCGCACTGCGTCGAGCATGCCGTTGTGCTCGAAGTCCCAGGCCGCGCCACCCTCGCTGGGAAACCAGAGCACCGGGCGCCCGTAGTGCCCGTGCACCGCGACCTCGGCCGAGCCGCCGAGCGAGGGGGCGTCCAGCCGGTGGTATTCGGTGCGCGTCATGGGCTCCGACCCTAGACGATCGACTCCAAGGTCCCAGGCAGACGAGGTGATGAAGGCCGATGATGTCCGCTGGCGCAAACCGGCAGGTCAGCGGAGCCGGACCGCACTCCAACGACGGCTTTCAGCAACCCGAACTGGTCGCGCGGAACATCCGGTCGCTCGTAGCGACGCAAGGTTCCGCAACCCCTGGCGAACCGGCACTTTCAGCAACCCGAACCGCTCGCGCGGAACATCCGGTCGTCTCCAGCGACCGGAAGTTCCGCAGTCGCGGTGTGTCCGGGTCAGCGGGTCGGCCCTCGTGCCCTGCGGCGGGATCGGCTATCGGCGTGAGCTGGACCTGCCGGCCCGCATTTTCAGCGCAGACCGCCGACCAACTCGTCCAGCGCCGGGTACCACGCATCCCGCCAACCGATCATGGTGTGCGCGTCCGGCACGAGCCGGAACGTCACCGGGTACTGCTGGGCGCGCAGCGCGGACACCATCGCCTCGTTGTTGAACCGGTTCTCCTCGATCGCCCCGCAGGTGAGCAACGTCGGCACGGCCCGGGGTGGGGCGCCGATCGACAGGTCCGGGCCGATGCCGATCTGCCGGACGGCGGCGCAGACGCGGTCGAAATAGCTGTAGCCGCTCTCCTGCGGGTCCAGTTCCGAGGTGAAGAACGAGCCCGACTGGAGCGCGAGCCCGGAGATCGATCCCGGGTGCCGGCGCTGCAGGGCCAGCATGGCCAGGGCGCCGAGGCTGGCGCCCAGCCCGACGATCGGGCCGGTCAGCACGCGGGCCGTCAGCGCCGGCAGGACGACCTCGGCCAGGTGGGCGCAGTAGTCGGGGTCGGCGGAGTACCACTGGTCCCGCAGGCCGATGGGTGGATCGAGCAGCGCAACCCGGAGCGGTCGGCTCCTGGCGTGCTCGGCCGCCCACGACAGCAGCCGGCCGCGCTCGGCCATGTCCGATCCGTCGTGCACGAGCAGCAGCGGCGCCGCGGCACCGGCGGTCAGCCCGGCGGGTGACCAGAGCTTGACCGGCACCGGCCGGGTCAACCGGCCTCCGGGGGTGTCGATCTCGGCGATCGGACCGGTGGCCGGGGTGAGCAACCAGCTCGGTTCCCGGTAGTCGGGGAAGCGGATCTCGGACTTGTCGCCGAACGGGTTCGACACCCGCCGGGGGTTGTCCGGGTCGGTGATCCACACCGTGTCCCCGTCCCGCCGGACCGTGAACTGGTACTCCAGCCGCCACGCGGCCGGCCGTGGCAGCTCCAGCGTCCAGCCGTCGCCGGACCGGGCGAACGCTCGATCGGCGTCCCCGATCATCCAATCGACCTCCAGCCGGACGCCGTCGAGCGCGTGTTCGGGGTCGGCCACCCGGAACCGCACGCCGTCCGCGGACACCAGCGGACCGGTCGTGGCCGGGTCGTCGGACTCCGCCGGCCGCCGGTGTCGGGCTGACATCCGGACACCGTACCGGCGGTGCGGCAACGAGCGAGAAACAGCCGCTACATAAGGTGGGCGTCATGGATCGCCAGCAACAGTTCGTCCTGCGCACCCTGGAAGAGCGGGACATCCGTTTCGTCCGGCTCTGGTTCACCGACGTGCTCGGCTTCCTGAAGAACGTCGCGGTGGCCCCGGCCGAACTGGAGGGCGCGTTCAACGAAGGCATCGGGTTCGACGGTTCGGCGATCGAGGGCTTCTCGCGGGTCTTCGAGTCCGACATGGTGGCCCGGCCGGATCCGTCCACCTTTCAGGTGCTGCCCTGGGAGGCCGACGGCGGGCGGGTGTACTCGGCCCGGATGTTCTGCGACATCACCATGCCCGACGGCTCGCCGTCCTGGGCCGATCCCAGGCACGTGCTGCGCCGGGCGATGGGCGACGCCGCCTCGCTCGGCTTCACCTGTTACGTGCACCCGGAGATCGAGTTCTTCCTGCTCAAGGACCTGCCCGACGACGGAACCCCGCCCGAGCCGGCCGACCAGGGCGGGTTTTTCGACCAGTCCTCGCACGACGCCGCCCCGCACTTCCGCCGCCGGGCCATCGAGACCCTCGAGGCGATGGGCATCTCGGTGGAGTTCAGCCACCACGAGGGGGCCCCGGGACAGCAGGAGATCGACCTGCGCTACGCGGACGCGCTGACCATGGCCGACAACGTCATGTCGTTCCGGTACGTGGTCAAGGAGGTGGCGATCACCCAGGGTGTGCGCGCCTCGTTCATGCCCAAGCCCTACGTGCAGCACCCCGGGTCGGCGATGCACACCCACTTCTCGCTGTTCGACGGCGAGCGCAACGCCTTCCACGACCCCGACGACGAGTACCAGCTGTCCGAGACGGGCAAGGCGTTCCTGGCCGGCGTCCTGCGGCACGCCCGGGAGATCACCGCGGTGTCCTGCCAGTGGGTCAACTCCTACAAGCGGCTGGTGGTCGGCGACGAGGCACCCACCAGCGCGACCTGGGGCACCTCGAACCGGTCCGCGCTGGTCCGGGTGCCGAACTACTCACCGGGCAAGTCGTCGAGCCAGCGGCTGGAGTTCCGGCTGCCCGACTCGGCCTGCAATCCGTACCTGATGTACACGGTGGTGATCGCCGCCGGGCTCAAGGGCATTCGCGACGGCTACGAATTGCCGCCGCCGGCCGAGGACAACGTCTGGTCGCTGTCGGAGGTGGAGCGGCGGGCGATGGGCTATCAGAAGCTGCCGACGTCCCTGGAGTCGGCGCTGGCGGTGATGGAGGGCTCGGAGCTGGTCGCCGAGGCGCTGGGCGAGCACGTCTTCGACTTCTTCCTGCGCAACAAGCGCAGCGAGTGGGAGGCCTACCGCCGGCAGGTCACCCCGCAGGAGCTCAAGCGGTACTTGTCGCTGTGAGCCGTCGGAAAACCGGATGAACCGGATGTTGTTGCCGACTTACAGTCGGTGATGGCCGAGTTCGAGCTGTTCGACGACCCGCGACGGTTCCGGACTGCGATCGCGGAGCTGGTCGACCGCGATCCGGTGGGGGCGACGATGCTCTCGGGCGTGCTGGCCAATCAGATCGCCGAGCCGACGCCCGGCGCCGGGCCCCTGCTTGCCTGCCTGACGGACGTGGACGGCCCGTCGGTCGCCGCAATGCGCGTTCCGGGATTCCCGCTGCTGACCGTCGCCGACCCGGACGTGCGGGACCTGCCCGCCACCATCCGCACGTTCGCGGACGCGGTGGTCGACAGCGGGGCGGAGATCGTCGGGTTCCACGGTCGCCGCGAGCTGGTCCGGCAGCTCGCCGACGCCTGGTCGGAGCTGACCGGGGCGCGACCGACGCCGCGGATGTGGTCGCTGTTCTACCGGCTCGGTGGGCTGGTGGTACCGACCGGTGTACCCGGGTCGCCGCGGCCGCTGAATCCCGAAGATCCGGCCGAGGTGGACCTGGTGGCCGGTTGGTTCGCGCGGTTCCGGCAGGAAACAGGTGTTGCACGCGCTGCGCCGGTGCCCGACCCCGACGGGTTGCGACGCAATGTGCGGCGCGGCGAGCGGTTCATCCTGTGGTGCCTGGACCATGATCCGATCGCTGTCCCGGTCGCCGTGGCCGGGCATTCGCCGTTGCGCGCGGATGGCGGCGTCCGGATCGCGCCGGTCTACACCCCACCCGACCGGCGGCGGCAGCGGTTCGGCGCGGCCGTCACCGCCGCCGCTGCGCATTCGGCGTGGGCCGTCGGTGCCCAGCGGGTGACCCTGTTCACCGACGAGGACTATCTGCCGTCCAACGAGTTGTACCGATCGCTGGGCTTCGAGCCGATCGCCGAGTTCGCCGAGTTCGACGTGCCGTCCGTCAGTCCTTGACCTGCAGCGCGTTGACGGCCAGTTCGCTCATCTGGTTCGCGAGTTCGGCGTCGGTCAGGGGCGAGTCGAAGGTGCCGACAGCGTTGAGCATGCCGAACGCGCCGTGCACCGCGGTCCGCACCCGCTCGACGTCCCAGTCGGGATGCGCGTGGCCGAGCAGGGTGCGCCACTGACGGACCAGGACGCGTTGGCGCTCGTCGAGCAGGGCCCGGTCGTCCGCCGGCAGGTGATGCACCTCCCGCACGAACACCGCCATCAGCCGGCGCCGGCTGCACACCGCCTCGGCGTACCTGACGATCAGCTCCCGCAGCCGCGCGGCGTCCTGCGCAGGGGAGCCGGGTGCGGCCGACGTCTCGACCCGGTCGTAGGCGACCGCGTCGATGACCCGGTCGAAGACCGCCGTCAGGACGGACGCCTTCGCGCCGAAGTGCCGGTAGATGGCCGGCCCGGTGACGCCGGCGGCCGCGCCGATGTCGTCCATGCCCACCGCCGCGTATCCGCGGTCGGCGATCAGCTGCGCGGCGGCGGTCAGGATGGCCTCCCGCCGCGCGGCGCCACGGGGCGACGGGGCCGACTGGGCCGGCGTCGCCCGGGGTGGGGGCGGCGAGGGGTCGGGCTGGTCCACCCGGACCGTGCCGCCGCTGCGCCAGTACTGACCGTTCGCCCGGTCCAGCAGCCCGAAGTCGACCAGGCCGCGGCGCAGGCTGACGTAGTCGTCATAGACGGCCATCAGTTCCCGGTTGACGTCGATCTCGCTGTACCGGACCCCGGGCAGGAAGCGCTGGGCGATCAGGTCGAACACGGCGAGCTGCCGGGATTGCTTGGCGGGGAGCTGCTTGAGCCGGCCATCGGCGTCGAAGTACCGCCGGAGCACCAGGTCCGCGTTCTGGGCGGCCGCCCGTTGTAGATCGTCCACGGTGTGCGGTTCAGTCGATCCGCTCGCCGGTTTCGACGCGCGGGCGCGGGGCCCGCCAGCGGCGGATCAGGCAGGCTCGGTTGAAGGCGTAGAAGCCGAGGGCGGAGCTGCGGGTCGACTGCCCGGAGGCGTCCCCCTGGGGGAACTTGGCCCTGACCTTCCTGGAGATCTGACGGCCGAAGATGATCGAGTCGATGATGGCTGCGGCGATTGCGACCAGCAGCACCAACGGCCCGTACGCCTGCACCGCCTGGAACGGGATGAGCAGGACGACGAACGAGAGCACCGCGATGGGCAGCAGGATGCCGGCGACGTTGCGCCGCGAATCGACCAGGTCCCGCACGTACGCGCGGACCTTGCCGCGGTCCCTGGGGAGCAGGTAGCGCTCGTCGCCGGCCATCATGCGTTCCCGGTTGGTCCGGGCCGCGGCGCGCCGCTCGTCCTTGGACATCGTGCTGCGCTGTACCTTGGACCGCTTCATCGCCTCGCGCTGGGTCTTCGGCGGCGGGGCCACCGGACCGCGATTACGACCCTCCGCCTCCCGGCGCTTGGGTGTGGGACGGCCCTTCTTGCCGTCGGCCGACGATTCCGGGGCCGGTTCAGCCTCGGCTGCCGGCTCCGCAGCGGGTTCGTTCGCGGGTTTGCGGCGCAGGAAACTCACCTGGCCAGCCTAGTCGCCCGAGCGTGCGAGGGCGCCGATGAGCACCGGACGCCCTCGCGCTTCGCGGACCTGGCATCGGCGCGGGAACAAAGTCCCCCGCCGACGGGTTTTTCGTCACGTCCGGAGCAGGAACCTCCCTTATGCCGGGACGGGCGTGGCATCATCGTCAGTGCGACTACAGGCCTCGTCTGATTGCGAACGCTCGGGTAGTCCTCACGACCAGGGAGAAACAATGACCGTTGCTGACACCGCCGCCGCCGGCGTGGCCAAGACCCACGGCGTGACGCTGTCCGATTCGGCCGCGGCGAAGGCCAAGGAACTGCTCGACCGGGACGGCACAGCCGAGATGGTGCTGCGGATCGCGGTGCAGCCGGGTGGCTGTTCGGGTCTGCGGTACGAGCTGTTCTTCGACGACCGCGCCCTCGATGGCGACGCGCTCGTCGAGTTCGGCGGTATCGGCCTGGCCGTCGACCGGATGTCCAAGCCCTACCTGGACGGTGCGGTGATCGACTTCGTCGACACGATCGAGAAGCAGGGTTTCACCATCGACAACCCGAACGCGCAGAACTCCTGCGCCTGCGGCGACTCCTTCCACTGACCTGGGTCCCGAGCGACCCGTCCGGCAAACCCCCGGTGCCCAGCCGGGGGTTTTCGGCTGTCCGGGTCCGCATCGGCGACCGACCCATCGACCGCCAGAACGCCCAGGAGCGCCTGCCATGCCGATCGCCGTCTGCGGATCCATCGCCACCGACCACTTGATGCACTTCCCGGGTCGGTTCGCCGAATCATTGCTGCCCGACCAGCTGCACCGGGTCTCGCTGTCGTTCCTGGTCGACGATCTGGTGGTGCGCCGCGGCGGGGTGGCGCCGAACATCTGCTTCGGGATGGCCGTGCTCGGGCTGAACCCGGTCCTGGTCGGTGCCGCAGGTGCCGACTTCGGCGACTACGACTCGTGGCTGTCCCGGCACGGGGTGGACTGTTCGAGGGTCCATCTGTGCGCCGACGTCCAGACGGCCCGATTCGTCTGCACCACCGACGACGACATGAACCAGATCGCGTCGTTCTACGCCGGCGCGATGGCCCGGGCCCGGGAGATCGAGCTGGCGCCGATCGCCGCGGCCTACGGCGGTCTCGATCTCGTGGTCGTCTCCGCGGACGACCCGGACGCGATGGTCCGCCATTCGCAGGAGTGCCGCGAGCGGGGTTACCGGTTCGCGGCGGATCCGTCGCAGCAGTTGGCCCGCATGGACGGGGACGACGTGGCCGAACTCGTCCGCGGCGCGGACCTGCTGTTCACCAACGACTACGAGCTGGGCCTGCTGCAGTCCAAGACGGGCTGGTCCGGCCAGGCGGTGCTGGATGCCGTCGGGCACCGGGTGACCACGCTGGGGTCCAAGGGCGTGGAGATCGTCGCCGCCGACGGCAGCCGGCTGGCGGTGTCCGCGCTGCCGGAGAAGTCCAAGACCGATCCGACCGGCGTCGGCGACGCGTTCCGGGCGGGGTTCCTGTCGGGTCGGGCACGCTTGTTGTCGTTCGAGAGGTCGGCCCAGCTGGGCTCACTGATGGCCACGCTCGCCCTGGAGACGGTCGGCACGCAGGAGTACCAGCTGGACACCGACGTGGCCCGGGTGCGCCTGGCCGATGCCTACGGTGAGGACGCCGCCGCCGACATCGCGGTCGCGCTCGGCTGGTAGGGGCCCGCGCCGGCCGGGGTTCGCTGATCAAATCCGCGCAAGATCGAACAAGTCGGGAGTCCAGACGCGGGTTTCATCCGCGAAGGCGGGCCGACCCGAGGTTGGCTGATCAAATCCGTGCGGGCGTGCCCGATTTGCCCGGCCCGGCCATGGAATGATCAGCGGGGTCGCGGACCGTCGGCGCTGGCAGGCACTACAGCCGCACCGGGTAGACCGGCGCGGGAATCTCCGGGGTGAGCTGCCCGGTGACGAAGATGCCGTGCCAGATCATGAACACCAGGATCGTCCAGATGCGCCGCGAGTGGTCGGCGTCGCCGGCCCGGTGCGCGTCGAGCATGGCCAGCACCGCCGTCGGGTCCAGGTACTCATCGGTGTGCGCCGAGGTGATGATGTCCCGGGCCCACTCGTATGATCCCTCGGCCAGGTAGTGCCGGATCGGCACCGGGAAGCCGAGCTTGCGCCGGTGCAGCACGTGCGGCGGCACGACCAGCTCCATCGCCCGGCGAAGCGCGAGTTTCGTGGTGCTCTTGGTGACCTTCTGGTCGGCGGGCACCGTCCGCGCGACCTCGAACACCTCCTTGTCCAGGAACGGCACCCGCAGTTCCAAGGAGTTGGCCATGGTCATCTTGTCGGCCTTGACCAGGATGTCGCCGCGCAACCAGGTGAACAGGTCGATGTGCTGCATCCGGGCCACCGGGTCGACCTCGCGGGTCTGCGCATACACCGGATCGGTGATGTCGCGGAACGAGCGGGCCGGGTCGTAGGTGCGCAGCAGCCCGCCGGACAGGTGCTCCTCCCGGAAGATCCGGGCGTTGCCGTAGTAACGGTCCTCCAGTTCCAGCGAGCCGCGGCGCAGCATGTCCTGGCCCCGGAACCCCTCCGGCATGGCCCGGCCGACGGCGGCCAGCCCTTTGCGCAGTCCGTCGGGCAGCGAGGTGATCGAGCGCAGGCTCATCGGTTCGCGGTAGATGTTGTAGCCACCGAACAACTCGTCCGCGCCCTCGCCGGACAGCACCACCTTGACGTGCTTGCGGGCCTCGTTGGCGACGAAGTACAGGGGGACCAGGGCCGGGTCGGCGACCGGGTCGTCCAGGTACCAGACGATCAACGGCAGGGTGGCGGTCAGCTCCTGCTCCGACACCGTCCGCACGATGTGCTGCACGCCGATCGCCGCGGCCGACTCGGCGGCCACGTCGACCTCGGAGAAGCCCTCGCGTTCGAAGCCGGTGGTGAACGTCAGCAGGTCCGGGTTGTACCGCTTGGCCAGCGCGGCGATCGCGGTGGAGTCGATGCCGCCGGACAGGAACGCGCCGACGGTCACGTCCGCGCGCATGTGCTTGGCCACCGAGTCGTCCATCACGTCGGCGATCCGCTGGTAAAGGGCGGTGCGTTCGGCGTCGGAGATGGCCGGCCGGGGGGCGAACACCGGATGGAAGTAGCGCTTGGTGCTCATCGGCCGGCCCGGCCGCACGGTCACGTGCGTACCGGACTCGATCTTGCGGATGGACGGGTCAATGGTGGCCGGTTCGGGTACGTACTGCAGCACCAGGTAGTGCTGCAGGGCCGGCACGTTGACCCGGGCCGGCCCGGTCAGCTCGCGCAGGCCCTTGGCCTCGGAGGAGAAGGCCACCCCGTCGGGCAACTGGGCGACGAACAACGGCTTGATGCCGAACGGGTCGCGGGCGCCGAAGAGGATCCGGTCCCGGGTGTCCCAGATCAGGAAGGCGAACATGCCGCGCAGCCGCGCGACCGCCGCCTGGCCCCAATGGTGGTAGGCGGCGACGATCGCCTCGCCGTCACCTTCGGTCCGGAACTCGGCCCCGTATTCGGACCGCAACTCCTCCCTCAATTCCAAGTAGTTGTAGATCTCGCCGTTGAACACCAGCGCGTACCGGTCGGGCTCGTCCGGCGGTCCCCAGCGCAGCGGCTGGTGCGAATGCTCCAGGTCGATGATCGAGAGCCGGTTGAACCCGAACACGACGTCGTCGTCGTGCCAGGTGCCGTGCTCATCGGGTCCGCGGTGGCGGGCGCAGCGCATGCCCGCGTCCACCGCGTCGACCCGGGTGGCCGCATGGCCCGATCCGGAGACGAAGCCCATCAGTCCGCACACCGGGCCAGTATCCCGTCCTTGCCATGACGACCGTGTGACCGGGCCCCGCGCGCCGCCGCTCGACGTGCCGTAGAACTCGCGGGCTCCCCGGCCGAGTGGAACCGAGGCCGGGACGGTAATCTCCCACCTGAACCACAGATGCTTGAGAGGAAGGACGCACGTGACACGGTCCCGCGCGCGACGGCGGATCTTCCTCGCCGGCATGCTCGGCGTGGTTTCGGTGCTGGTCAGCGGCTGCTCGTTCGCCGACCTGCCGACCTGGGGCTGGCCGATGGGCGTCACCCCGCAGGCCACCCGCATGCGCGAGTTCTGGCAGGGCGCGACGATCGCGGCGTTGGCCATCGGCGTGATCGTCTGGGGCCTGATGTTCTGGGCGTTCATCGTGTACCACAAGCGCAAGAACGGGCCGATGTACCCGAAGCAGACCAAGGAGAATCTGCCCTTAGAGCTGGTGTACACGGCTGTCCCGTTCCTGATGGTGTTCGTGCTGTTCTACTTCACCGTCACCACCGAAAACGTGGCCCTGGAAAAGCAGCCCGATCCGGACGTGACGGTCGACGTGGTCGGGTTCAAGTGGAACTGGGCCTTCGGCTACCCGGACACCTCGGTGCCCGGCGGTGGCGAGGTGCACACCATCGGGACCAGCCAGGAGATCCCGATCCTGGTGCTGCCGGTGAACCAGGTGATCGAGTACCGGCTGGAGTCCAAGGACGTCGTCCACTCGTTCTGGACGATCGACTTCCTGTTCAAGCGCGACGTGTTCCCGCACCCGAAGCAGAACCAGACGGACAACTCGTTCCAGAACACCATCGAGCAGACCGGGGCGTTCGTCGGCCGGTGTGCGGAGTTGTGCGGCACCTACCACAGTTCGATGAACTTCGAGGTCCGCGCGGTCCCGCAGGACGTCTACGACACCTACCTGGACTTCCGGCAGACGCTGAACCCACAGACCGGTGCGCCCTTCACCGCGGCGGAGGCGTTGACCGCGACCGGCGAGGAGATCTCGTCGTGCGGTGAGCTGTGCGCACCGCTCGCGACCACGACCGCTCCGCTCAACACCGACCGCACCGCCAAGGGCGCCGACGAGCCAGTGCCAGGGGGCAACTGATGAACGCCGCTCACTCGACCAAGGCCGACCGGCCGCCGGCCCCCAAAGGTGGCCTTCGGGTGGAGACCTGGCTGTTCATCGGACTGACCGCCTTCTTCGCCATCGCCGCCGTCGTGTACGCGATCCTGGCCCCCCACGAGGTGGTCGGCATCACCGCGCTGGTGCTGACCACCGGCCTGACGCTGATCATCGGGTCGTTCCTGATGTTCGTCTCCCGCCGGTTGGAGGGCGTGCGACCGGAGGACGACGACGACGCGGAGATTGCCGACGGAGCCGGTGACATGGGCTTCTTCTCGCCCGGTTCCTACTACCCGTTCTTCCTGGCCTCCACCGTCGCGCTGGTCGCGGTGGCCACGGCGTACCTGCTGGCCTGGCTGATGGTGATCGGCGTCGGCATGATGCTCTGGGTGGTCTGCGGCCTGGTGTACGAGTACCACCGGCGGCCGATCACGCACTGAGCGAGATCACGGCCTGAGCCCGCCGACGGCGCACCACCCCTACCGACGGGGTGGCGCGCCGTCGTGGTTCCATCGGCCGGACGCTGGGCCTGACCTCACGGACCGGGGTCGCCCGCGGCCGGTACCCGCACCAGCGGGTGCTCAGCAGACGCCGATCAGCGCATTGCCGCTGTTGCGGGGGTGTTGCATTCAAAGCGACCCGTTCGGTGACTTTGTCAGTGCGGTGGGCCGGGGGCTATCGACTGACGTGGCCGTCTTGCCAGATCCACAAGAGCAGCCTTCTTGAACTGCTGGTGTGGATGTCGGCGCGGGGACGGTCAGCGCGGTGGGTTCGGGCAGGAGCAGGTGGCGGACCTCGTCAGCAGCGAAGTCCGCCACCTGCGGGCCTGCCGGTCAGACCGCGCGACGAACGGAGCCCGCACACGCGAAACCCCGGTCACGCGCGGCGCGACCGGGGCTTTCGATTGATGCTGGGTCAGTGCTGGGAGCGGGCCTCGACCTCGTCCCGCTTCATCTCCTCGATCGGCTCGTCCCCGTAGTGCAGCTCGCCGGTCGTGTCGGCGGGCCGGAAGATACCAGGAACGGCGGCGCCGGCGGACCCGAGCTGGTTCATCCTCTTGGGCACCGGCGCGCCCTGGTAGGCCAGCGGCACCGGGTGGCCGTGCTCGTCCACCGGGCCCAACGGCTGGTGGACCTCGATGAACTCGCCGTTGGGCAGCCGGCGCAGGATGCCGGTCTCGATGCCGTGCTCCAGGACGGCCCGGTCGGCGTGCTGCAGGCCCAGGCAGAGCCGGTAGGTCACCACGTAGGCGATGACCGGGCCGATGATGGACAGCGCTCGACCCACCCAGGTCATCACGTTCAGCGAGATGTCCAGCTTGAAGGCGAACAGGTCGTTGGCGCCGTTGATCAGGTTGACCAGGTAGAAGGTGATGAAGGCGACGCCGAGCGCGGTCCGCACCGGCACGTCCCGCGGGCGTTGCAGGATGTTGTGGATCGCGTCGTCCTTGGTGAATGCCTTCTCGATGAACGGGTAGGCGATCACCAGGATCATCAGCACCGTCGCCGCCAGGATCGACGGGAAGAACACCGCCGGGATCATGTAGTGGCCGAACAGGTTGCGCACTTCCCAGTCGGGCCATATTCGGACCATGCCGTCCAGGAAGCCCATGTAGAAGTCCGGCTGCACGCCGGCGGACACCTGCGAGGTGTTGTACGGGCCGAGGTTCCAGATCGGGTTGATCTGGAAGATGCCGCTCATGATCGCGATCACGCCGAACACGATCCCGAAGAAGCCGCCGCCCTTGGAGGCAAACCTGGGCAGAATCCGGATGCCGATGACGTTGTTCTCGGTCGCCTTCGGCGCCGCGAAGTGGGTGTGCTTCTGGAACCAGACCAGGGCCACGTGCACCGCGATCAGGGCCAGAATGATGCCCGGGATCAGCAGGATGTGCAGCGAGTAGAACCGGGGGATGATGATGTCGCCGGGGTAGTCGCCGCCGAACACGGCCCAGTGCATCCAGGTGCCAATGACCGGAACGGACAGGACGAAGGCGCTGACCGCGCGCAGGCCGGTACCGGACAGCAGATCGTCCGGCAGCGAGTAGCCCAGGAAGCCCTCGGCCATGCCCAGGATGAGCAGCAGCGCGCCGATGACCCAGTTGACCTCGCGCGGCTTGCGGAAGGCCCCGGTGAAGAAGACGCGCATCATGTGCAGCATCATCGCGAACAGGAAGATCAGCGCGGCCCAGTGGTGGATCTGCCGGATCAGCAGGCCGCCGCGCACCTCGAAGGAGATGTCCAGGGTCGTGGCATAGGCCATCGACATCGGCACGCCGCGCAGCTTCTCGTACACGCCCTGGTAGACGGTCTCGGCCATCGACGGGTCGAAGAACAGCGTGAGGTACACGCCGGACAGCAGCAGCACCAGGAACGAGTAGAGCGCTGCTTCGCCCAGCATGAACGACCAGTGGCTGGGGAAGACCTTGTTCAGCTGGGTCCGCAGCGGGCGGGCGGCGTGGTACCGGATGTCGGCGTTGTCCAACGCCTTCTGCAGGTGGGACGTGCCGGCCGCGGCCTTGCGCGGGGTGGTCAATCTACTCATCCCGTTGCCTCCTTGGGCTCCGAGTACCACGCCGGGAACTTGCCGTTCTCCCAGAAGCCGGGTCCGACCGCCTCGATGAAGTCGCTGACGGCGACGAAGTAGCCCTCGTCGTCGAGTTCGATCGGCAGCTGCGGCAGCGGGCGGGTGGCCGGCCCGAAGACCGGGAACATGCCCTCGTACAGGTTGAACTGCGACTGGTGGCACGGGCACAGCACTCGGCCGGTCTGCTGCTCGTACAGCGAGACGGGGCAGCCGACGTGGGTGCAGATCTTCGAGTAGGCGTAGTAGTCGCCGAACTGGAAGCCCTGTTGCCCGTCACGGATCCGGATGACCTGGTCGGAGCGCACCCGGAAGAGCATGACTGCCGCGTCGGAGGCCTTCGAGCCGCCCGGCACTCCAGGGAACACCGTCGCCATGGAACCGGCGGCCAGGTCCTCGGGCCGCACCGGGGTGCCGTCGATCTGGGTGAGTCGGATCTTCGTCCCGTCGGCCAGCGGGGCCCAGGGCGTGACCCATAGCGGCGCGTCCGCCCGCTCCTCCCACGGGTTCTTGATCAGCGCGCCCAGGATCGGGACGGCGGCCACCAGGCCCAGCGCCCCACCGGCCAGAGCCAGCGAACCCTTGATCATGCCGCGTCGCTTGAGCCCCGACTTGTCGACGGTGTCCAGCACCTGCGCGGCAAGGGTATGCCGGTCGAACTCGGCGGACATACCGACATGCCGCTGCTGGATGGCCACCTCGTGGGCGAAGATCTTGCGGGCCAGCTGCACCACGCCGATCCCGAAACACAGGATGGCGCCGCCCATGGTGGCCCCGATGATCGGCGTGTACAGCGCGTAGGCGAGCTGACCGTCCTCGTAGGCCGGGACGTACTCGTGCGGCCACCAGATGAAGGCCACCGCGAACAGCAGGCCCAGCAGGCCCGAGAGCAGGAACCACATCGCGACGGTGCGCTCGTTGCGCTTGTCCGCCGGCGATCCCGGGACGGCGACCGGGCCGTACTCGTCGAGTTCGACGTGGTCCGCCGCCAAGCCGGCGGCGGCCTTCTCCTCCCGGGACATCCCGGCCAGTTCGGCCTCGTCCGGGACCGCGTGCTCGGTGCTCATGCCCGCGCTCCCATCCACAGGGTGGCCGCCACGATGGCGCCCATGCCGACCAGGAACGCGATCAGGCCCTCCGGCGCCGGGCCGAAGCCGCCCAGCGGCAGCCCGCCCGGTTCGATCGTGGCCTTGTTGTTCTGGATGAAGGAGACGATCGCCGCCTTCTCCTCCGGCGTCAGCTGACCGTCACCGAACTTGGGCATGTTCTCCGGGCCGGACAGCATGGCCCCCCAGATCTCCTCGTCGGTCGACGGGTCCAGGCTGGGCGCGTACTTGCCCTGGGAGAGGGCGCCGCCCTGGCCAGTGAAGTTGTGGCAGGACGCGCAGTTGAGCCGGAACAACTCGCCGCCCATGGCGACCTGGGCGTCGTCGCGCAGTCCGGAGGCCGGGATCTCCGGACCCCCGCCGTTGGCCTGGATGTACGCCGAGAGATCGTCGATCTCCTCCGGGGTGAACCAGGGCTCCTTGCGCGGCATCTGCGCCTGGTTCTCCACCGCGGGCATGCGGCCGGTGGCCAGTTGGAAATAGGCGGCCGCCTGGCCGACCCCGACCAGCGACGGGCCCCGGTCGAGCACGCCCTGCAGGTTGGCGCCGTGGCAGGTGATGCAGGAGGTCTGGTAAATCTCCGCGCCGCGTTCGATCTGGGCGGCGTCGACGCTCGTCGCGGTCGCGACGGTGGATTCCTTGGCCGAAGCGGTGAAGGCGGCGTAGGTGAAGCCCAAAGCGGTCAGCCCCAGCAGCAGGGCCAGGGTGCCGGTGATCCGGCGCATCGACTTGGATCGACGGCCAGGCAGGCGGCGTCGACCCGGACCGTGTCCGGATCGACGCGGAGGCTCGGCGGCCGGCGGTGTGTCGTTGACCGACATGCTGGTGGACACCTCGTGCTCGTTTTGGCGGCGGCTTGACGAGAAGGGACTGCCGGTACTGCTGCTGTTGTTCTAAGTACTGTAGAAGCAGTTGGGCCGGACGCAACGGCGGGTCATCGAATGATGTAGATCGTGGCGAACAGGCCGATCCAGACGATGTCGACGAAGTGCCAGTAGTAGGACACGACGATCGCGCTGGTGGCCTGCGCCGGGGTGAACTTGGAGATCTTCGTCTTGCCGATCAGCAGGACGAACGCGATGAGCCCGCCGATGACGTGCAGTCCGTGGAATCCGGTGGTCAGGTAGAACGCGGTGCCGTACGGCGAGGACGCCAGGGTGGTCTCGTGGTGGGTGACCAGCGTGAAGTACTCGTTCGCCTGCCCCAGCACGAAGATCGTGCCCATGATCAGGCTGACGATGTACCAGCGGCGCAGGGCGAAGACGTCGCCGCGCTCGGCGGCGAACACGCCCCATTGGCAGGTGAACGACGACCCCACCAGGATGATGGTGAAGATCGTCGCGTAGACGATGTCCAGTTCCGTCGGGGCGGGCGGGAACTCGCCCTCGTACTGGGCGCGGATGGTGAAGTACACGCCGAACAAGCCCGCGAAGAACATCAGTTCGCTGGCCAGCCAGACGATCACGCCGACACTGACCATGTTCGGCCGGTTGAGCGTGTGCACGCGTGCGCTGAACGCGGAGGGCCCGGCGGCGGGGCTGGTCACGGTCGTCACACGAGGATTATGGACTGTGGCTGCCGATCATGCCGCTGGGGCCCTCACCCGGCGGGTCGTGACCCCGGGCGGCCGTCGCGGGCCGGGCACTACGATTCATCTCGTGAGCAATCCCGTACTGCTGGTCTACAGCAACCGTCCGGAGGTCCGGGACCGGATCATCACAGCGATCGGGCGCCGTCCGGCCCCGGACGTGGGGCGGGTCGACTACCTCGAATGCTCCGCCGTGCACGAGGTGATGACGGCCACCGAGGGCCGGCAGGCCGACGTGCTGATCCTGGACGGTGAGGCGCAGCCCACCGGCGGGATCGGGATCAGCCGGCAGATCCATCTGGAGGCGTCCGTGGTGCCGCCGGTCATCCTGGTCGTCCGCCGGCCGGATGACCGCTGGCTGGCCACTTGGGCCGGGGCGGACGAGATCCTGGTGTACCCGCTCGACCCGGTGACCGCCGCCGAAAGCGTGGCCGGGGTGCTGCGGCGCCGGGCCGGCGGGCTTGTGCCGTCGGTCACCCAGCCGCGGTGAGCTCGGCGCAACCCGGCTGGTCGGGGCTGTTGAATCGGCTGCTATCCGGCGAGCACCTGGCGCGGGCCGACACGGAATGGGTGATGGACCGGGTCATGTCCGGCGAGGCCAGCGACGTGCAGTTGGCCGGGTTCACGGTGGCCCTGCGGGCCAAGGGGGAGACGCCGGACGAGGTCGCCGGGCTGGTGTCGGCGATGCTCGCGCACGCCGTCCGGGTCGACGTGCCCGGGCGGGCGGTGGACATCGTCGGCACCGGCGGGGACCGGGCGAACACGGTGAACATCTCCACCATGGCGGCGGTCGTCGTCGCCGGCGCCGGTGCGACCGTGGTCAAACACGGCAACCGGGCGGCGACCAGCAAGTGCGGCGCGGCGGATCTGCTCGAGGGTCTGGGCGTGTCGATCTCCCTGCCTGCGCCCGCGGTGGTCCGGACCGCGACCGAGGTGGGCATCGGGTTCTGCTTCGCGCCGGTCTACCACCCGTCGTTCCGGCACGCCGGCGCGGTTCGCCGGGAGCTGGGCGTGCCGACCGTCTTCAACTTCCTTGGGCCGCTGACCAATCCGGCGCAGCCCGCGGCCGGCGCGATCGGCTGCGGCAACCCGCTGATGGCGCCGGTCATGGCGGCCGTCTTCGCCGCGCGCGGCGCGGACGTGCTGCTGTTCCGCGGCGACGACGGGCTCGACGAACTGACCACGACGACCACGTCAACGGTGTGGGAGGTGCGGGCCGGCTCGGTGCGCGAGGTGAGCCTGGACCCGACCGAACTGGGCATCGCCCGCGCCCAGCCGGCCGACCTGCGCGGCGGTGACGTCGCGGTGAACGTCCAGGTGGCAAGGGACCTGTTCGCGGGCCGGCGGTGGGCCGTGCGGGATGCGGTCGTGCTGAACGCCGCCGCCGGGCTGGCCGCGCACGCCGGGCTGACCGGCGACCTGACCGGCGACCTGGCCGCCGGTCGGCGTCGCGCCGAGGAGTCGCTGGACTCCGGCGCCGCCGCCGACGTGCTGGAGCGCTGGATCGAACTGGGCAGGGAGCTGGCCGGGGCCTGATCGACGTCCGGCGTCGTCGATTCACCGGGCTCGTCGGGCCTGGTGTCCGATTTGTCGATATCGCGGGAACGTATCGGCGCTTCAGGCCGCCAGCGCGGGGCGCGGCGGGGTGGTCCCGGCGTCCCGCACGACCTGCGCCACCGTCGACGAGCCGACCGACTCGGCCAGCGGGGCGACCCCGATCGACGTCCGCAGCGACGCCAACAGCGCCTGCACCCGATCCCGGTCGCCGAGGCTGGCCATCCGCACGACCAGGGTGTCGCCGGCCGGGGCCGTCGCGAGGCCGGCGACCGCGGTTCGCGGCAGCCCGGTCGACCACCGGCGCCAGCCGTCCATGACCCGCGGGGCGTCGGCCACGGCGAAGCTGAGCTCGGCCACCGTCAGCGCCGGATGGACGACCAGGTCCAGCGTCATCGCGACCACCAGCCCAGGCGCGGTCCGGCCCTGCCGCAGCGCGAAGAAGTCCGGGCTGTCCGGACCGACCAGCCGCCGGTCCCCGGTGGCGGTGACCACCTCGAACGAGCGGATCCGGTCGGCGGCGAAGACGAAACCGGACGTCCGCGACCGCGAAGTGCGGCCCCGGCCGGCCTCGGCTGCGGCCGACAGGGCGGTCAGCCCGAAGGGCTCGGCGGCGTCGAGCACCTGCCGCCAGCTCGCCCCGATGCCGACGGTGGCGGTGCGCCGGTCCCCGTCGACCCGCACCGAGGCCAGCAGCCGGGTGACCACCAGGACGGTGTGCTCGGCGGTGACCGCCGTGCGCCGCCCGGTGATCTGCGCGACGACTCGGCGGCCCGTCCGGCCGGCCAGCGTGACCGCGCGGGCGACATCGGTGACGTCGGCGGCGACCACCACCAGTTCGGGGGCGATGCCGGCGACACCGAAGGCGGCGGCCGCGAAGCTCGGTTCCTCGGCCGTGACGACGTCGCCGCGGATCGACGCGCGGACGGTGGCGGCCAGGTCGGTGGTGCTCAGCGGGCCTGCGGTGATCATCTCGGGTCTCCGATGCGGGTCGTTCTCGTGGTGACCCGTTCATCTGATCGCCGTCCGCTTAAGGCTCACTGAAGGACGGCTGTACCCGGCTTGAATCAGGCTTGCATGCCGATCGAGAAGGCATCGTCGGCGTCCCGGCTCGCGTACTCGCGGAACGCGATGTGCGTGGTCGTCCGTACCACCCCGGGCACCTTGGAGATTCGGCCGGGCACCAGATCGGCGATCGCCTCGTGCGAGGTGGTGCGCACTACCGCCACCACGTCGACGTCGCCGGCGCACGAGTAGACCTGGTCGACCCCCGGCAGGTCGGCGATCTCCTGCGCCGCCTCCGGAATCCGGTCTGCCTCGATGTCGATGAGCACGATCGCCGTCACCATGACGCGATGCTATGTCCTGTCCGCCACCCGGGTGCTGCGGGCGATGTCGGCCGCCTTCATGAACGGCCGCCACCGGCCGGCGCCGGCCGCCGGGCTCGACCAGGGTGCGGTGCTGCGCACCAGCCGGCTGCCGGGGCGCTCGATCCACCGCAGCAGAGTGGTGGTCTCCTCGACCGAGGCGGCCGGCAGTGGCCCCGGTCCGGGCTGCACGGTCTCCGCGGAGGCGACCATCGCCTCCACCACCGGCATCGGGTCGACCCCGCGCCGGGCGTGCGCGGCGGCCGCGAACCGCCCGTACCGGACGACGGTGAGCTCCCAGCCGCCCCGCTCGTCCGGTCGGGCGACCACCAACTCCCGGATGCCGGCCAGCGAACCGAGCCGTTGACGCCGGTCGATCGCGGCGGCCAGTGCCGACAGCCGGTCCCGCGCCACCGCGGCCTGGTCGAACCGGCCGTCCGCGGACAGGCTCAGCAGCCGGCCCCGCAACACCTGCAGCACCTCGTCGGACCGGCCGTCCACCAGCGCGGTGATCCGGTCCACCTGGCGGGTGTAGGAGCGCTCGTCCTGCCGGCCCGCGCACGGGGCGCCGCACCGGCCGAGTTCGGCCAGCACGCACGGCGTGCCGTCGGGCGATCGGCGGCGGATCCGGATGGTGCACTGCCGGATCGGCAGCACGTCCTGCAGGGCCTCGACGGCCACCTGGGCGGCGACCCGGTTGGTGAACGGCCCCAGGCAGGCGGGTTCGCCGCGAGGCGGGCTGCGGACGATCGACAGCCGGGGGAATGCCTCGTCGGTCAGCGTCACCCAGCAGACGCCGCCGGGCCGGCGGGAGCGCCGGTTGTACGGGGGCTGGTGGGCCGCGATCAGCCGTTGCTCGCGGATGTGCGCCTCCAGCGCATGCGCGCATTCGACGTGGTCGATCCGCTGCGCGAGCGCGACCATCTGGTTGATCCGCGCCCGACCCTCGGCCGCGGAGAAGTACGAGCGGACCCGTTGGCGCAGGTCGCGGGAGGTACCCACATACAGCACCTCCTCCCGCGGTCCGCGGAACAAGTAGACGCCGGGGGCCGTGGGCAGGTGATCGGCCATCCACCGTTTGCGCCGCCGCTGCGGGGCCACGTCCCGGCTGGCGTCCTGCAGCTCGGACAGGCTGTGCACGCCGAGCGACCCCAGCCGCTCGAACAGCGCGTGCAGCACGTCGACTGTCGCCCGGGCGTCGGTCAGCGCCCGATGGTCCGGCATCGTCCGGGCCCGCAGCAGGGGGGCCAACGCCGAGAGCCGCACGCTCGGCGCCTCGGCCCGGGGCAGCACCTTGCGGGCCAGCCGAACCGTGTCCACCACCGCCGGGCCGGGCCAGGGCAGCTGCAACCGGGCGCAGGCGGCCCGCAGGAACCCGACGTCGAATGGCGCATTGTGCGCGACGAGCACGCAGCCGCGGAGGAACTCCAGGAACATCGGCAGCACCGACTCGATCCGCGGTGCGTCGAACACCATCGCGTCGGTGATGCCGGTGAGCATGGTGATCTGCGGCGGGATCGATCGCCCGGGATCGACCAGGGTGGCGAACTCACCGAGCACCTCACCGCCGCGTACCTTTACCGCGCCGATCTCGGTGATCGCCTCGGCTGCCGCCGACCCGCCGGTGGTCTCCAGGTCGACCACCACGAAGGTCACCTCGCGCAGCGGTTCGCCGAGCTCGTCGAAGCTGCGCTGGGTACCGGTCGCCGGGGTCACCACCGGGTCGCGCGGCGCCGTCGGGGACCACGTCGCGCCCGGGTCCGGGATGACCCCGTCGTCCAGGAACAGCGGCATGCGCCGACCGTAGAACGTAGGTACGACAGTGCGGTCCTGCGACTCGCACGGGCGACAATCGGACGTTGCGCCCGGGCTGTCCCGTTGTGGTGTCAGGATGGCCGTATGACGAGCGTGGGGGACGACGTCGAACGTCCCGACGACGTCGACATCGGGGCAAACGGTGACCCCGGACCCGACGGTCGGCGGCACCCGATCGGTGGGCTGCCGGTGTCGGTCCGCACCCGCATCGTCGAGTGGGCGGCCGACGTGGCCGGCAGTACCGCCCCCCGCGACCTCTCACCGGTCCTGCAGAAGGTGGCCCGGTTCGCCCCGGCCAAGCGGGCGCGTCGGGCGGCAACCGTGCTGGCCGACGCGGTGCAGCACGACGAGATGTTCCGGGCGATGGTCGCCGAGCACGCCGCCAAGCTCGACACCGACGGCCACCCCCCTGTCGACCGGCCCGCCGCGGCCGCCCGGGCCGTCCTGCTCGGATCGCCGGACGCCGACGACCTGCTGGCGCAGGTCACGGCCGAACAGGATCAGACCGACGCGCGAGCCCGGGTCGGCGAGCTGGAACGCGAGCTGCGGGTGCTGACCACGCGTCTGGCCCGGGCGCAGGAGCAGCTCGCCGCCCATGCCGCGGCCCCGCCGGCCGACCCGAGTGCCGAGGTCGAGCGGTTGCGCAAGCGGCTGCGCGAGCAGGGCACCCGGCTGCGCGAGCTGCAGGACCGGTTGGATGCCGAACGGGCCACCGCGGCGGCACACAGCCAGGCGTCGGAGGCCGAGCTGGATCGCGCCCGCGCGCAGGCCCGGGCATGGCGGCAGCGTGCGGAGGGGGCAACCGATCGCGCCGACGCGGCCGCCGAGAACGTCCGCCGGATGCGGGCGACGTCCGACGACCGGCGGGCGGTCGACGATCGTCGGCTCGACCTGCTGCTCGGGGCGCTCGAGTCGGCGGCGTCGGGGCTACGGCGCGAGTGGCAGCTGATCGGTGGTGGGCCGGCGCCCGCGGACACGGTTGCCGCCGGGCTCCCGGCGCCCGCCGGCGACCAGCGGACCGCCGATCCGGCCCGGCTGACGCTGTGGGCGGGCCTGCCGGGCGCCCATCTGATCGTCGACGGCTACAACGTCTCCAAGACCGGCTTCCCCGAACTGGTACTGGCCGACCAGCGAGAACGCCTGGTCCGTCGGCTCGCCGCGTTCGCGGCCCGGACCACGGCCGAGGTCACCGTCGTCTTCGACGGCGCCGCCGTGGCCACCACCCGGCCCTTCGCCCGCGGCGTACGCGTGCTCTTCTCACCACCGGGCGTGCAGGCCGACGACGTCATCGCCGACCTGGTGCGCGCCGAACCCGCCGGCCGCGTCGTGATCGTGGTCAGCACCGACCGGCGGGTCGCCGATGACGCGGTCAGTGCTGGGGCTCGCAGCGCCCCATCCGCCGTGCTGCTCACGGCCATCGGCGGGACGGCGACCGGCGGGACGGCGACCGGCGGGTCACCCGGCTGAACCGCCACTGTCAGAGGTCGTCCCTACCGTGCGCAACGAACGCCGGACACAGCCGGATCTACGGAACGGAGCGCCGTCATGCACATCGATTGCGACCACTGCGCGGTCAAGGGGCCAGCCTGCGGCGGCTGCGTGGTCACCGTTCTACTAGGGTCGACACCCGACGGCATCGAATGGGACGAGTCGGAGCGCGCGGCCATCGGCGCGCTGGCAGATTCCGGCCTGGTCCCACCGTTGCGCCTGGTTCCGGTCATCCGTCCGGGGCATCGGGCAGCAGGGTGACACCAAGATGTCCAAAAAGACGTCCGGTCACCGGGTGTGACAGCGGTCTCATTTCGATAACGCGGCCAAATGCAGCCGCCTGAAGGCGCATCACCGCAGGTCAGGGCCATGTGATTGGCGGTTTACCAATGCATTGGCATGGAGTTGTCCACATCCTTCACATGTCGACTGGACTCTTTCGGGTCATTCTCGTAACCTGTCTGAGACCTTTGGTCGTATCCATCAATCGGGTGGTCCCGAGGGTCCCGCCGAATCGGCGACGCGTGCCTGAAAGCGCGTGAGTCGAACCGGGGAACCAGGTTTGTCTGGGGTGAATCCCCTGGTCGGACGCGCGTGGCTGGACGCTGCCCGCATTCGGCGAGGGGTAGGGCTAACTTCCTGGCCCGAATCCGTCAGCTAACCCGGTAGGCGGCTAGGAGGAAGGTACGCCGCTGTGGCGACCCTGCACGCCCGGCCGCGCCCGGCCATGACGCACAGTCTTCGTCGACGGAGCCGCGGTGTCGCCATCGGCGTCGTCGCGATGCTGTCCGCGAGCTTGATGTGGACCGGTTCGGCCATTGCCGACCCGGAGAATCCGGCCACCGCGGACGAGGCCCAACAGTCATATCTGGACAGCTCGCACCGGGCCGGTGCGCTGAATGAAGAAGTCCTGGTCGCGCAGGAGAAGGAGGCTGCCGCGACCGCGGCTGCGTCCGCCGCCGGCGAGCAGGTCAGCGCGACCACCGCGGCGGCCGATGCGGCCCGCACGCAGGCCGAGCAGGCCGACCAGGAGGCCGCGAGCTACCGGGGCAAGGTGAACGCGTTCGCCAACGCCAGCTTCCGTGGCGCTCGGCTGGACGGCATGTCCGTGATGCTGACGGCGGGCTCGGCCGAGGACTTCCTGGATCAGGTGACCTCGCTGGACCGGGTGGCCGCCGACACCCAGCAGACCCTGGACGAGGCGATCGCCGCCCGCGACAGTGCTGCCCAGGCAAAGGCCCAGGCCGACACCGCGGTGGCCGCCGCCGCCCAGGCCAAGGCCGACGCGGACGCCGCGCAGGCCGGTGCGCAACAGGCGACGGCCGACCTCACCTCGCGCAAGGCGGACCTGGACGCCGAGGCCGCTCGGTACAAGGCGATCTACGATTCGCTGTCCGAGCAGGAGCGGCAGGCCGCCGCGGTCGCCGAGGAGCAGGCCAACGCTGCCGCCAACGCCGCCACCGCCGCCACCGGCGAGCAGGCCGCGAGTCGGGCCGATCGCAACGACCCGGAGCCATCGGCCGCCGAGGCCAGCGAGGAGCCGGCGCCGAGCGCCCCGGCCGGCAGCGGTGCCGGCGCGGCCGCGGTCGCGGCCGCTCTGTCCAAGGTCGGTTCCGCCTACGTCTACGGCGCGGCCGGTCCTAATGCCTTCGACTGCTCGGGCCTGACCTCCTGGGCGTGGGCGCAGGCCGG
>DATDBV010000452.1:0-26143 GCA_036524715.1 Nakamurella sp.
GCCTCCGCGGACGTCCTGGCGACGAGGCGTTTTCAGCCGCTGCGGCTGGCCAGGGACCGGGCCGGCATCGCGATCGGCGGAGTTCGCACCCCCTGGGTCTCGGCGCCGGTGGCCACCCTGTCCGGCCTGGGTCAGCGGACCGCCGGCATGGGAATCGTGCTCGGTTCCACCCGGAAATGGACCGACGAGGCACTGCTGCATCGTTATCCGGGCGGAAAACCGCAATACCTCGCAGAGTTCACCGCGGCCACCCGGCTGGCGGTCGGCGCCGGCTTCCTGCTGCCCGACGACGAGCCGGAAATCCTGGCCCTGGCCCAGGTGTCGTGGCCACCCGAGGTGCCCGCGGATCCCCCGACCCGCAGGCGGCCGGCAACCAGTCGGTTGGCCAGCGCCGCGCACTGACTGAGACCGCGCGACACCCACCTTTTCTGTCACCATCCTGCGCCGCTTGACCGCCGCGCATCACTGCGCCGAGCCGACTCCGATCGGTCACCCCGCACGGTCGTGAACAATCACTTCCGGTGGCGAGCAGATACCTCGGCTGCACCCGGGTCGCGCCCTGGCGCCGTGTGTCAAGGGACCGGCCGATCACGGCACCTGATGGACTCGCGGGTCCGTCACCATACCCACCCGCGATCGGTTGACGAGCCGAAACGCCGACGGAGGCGCTGGGTTTCGTTGTTCTGCGGCACGGAGGTCAGCAGTTCCTCCAGGCGGGCAATGGGTCGGGTGACCTCGTCCGCCAGCAACTCGCCAGAACCTTTCACGATGGATGACTCGATGTTCACATCGGAAGCAAGTTGGAGATACCTGAGAGTGCTTGACGCGAGCAGCACCGCCGCGTTCCGGGCTGCTCACGCGCTCGGCAGGGTCACACCAGGCTGCGGGCGTGTGAGCCAGGTCATGCACGCAGCTGCCTAATTGTCGTTCACTTATTCAGGCTGTCGGGCTATGCTGAGTGGGCCGGACACGGACAGGTTCCGGCATCAATCGGCTGGTGGCGAAAGGGTGGTTGTCTCATGCACGGCGAGGGTTCATTCATGGATCGGTTCCGGTTGGACGGCAAGGTTGTGGTGGTGACCGGGGCGTCGTCGGGTCTGGGTGCGGTGTTCGCCGTGGCCTGTGCGCGGGCCGGCGCCGACGTGGTCGTTGCGGCCCGCCGCGTCGACAAGCTCGAGGACACGGTCCGGGAGATCAAGGCCGCCGGCCGGGAGGCCCTTGCGGTGCGCGCGGACGTCTCCGTCGAGGCCGACTGCCAGTGGATCGTCCAGGCGACGATGGAGCGGTTCGGCCGGCTCGACGTCCTGGTCAACAACGCCGGGATCGGCGAGCAACACTTCGCCACCAAGTTGGGCACGGACGAGTTTCGGCAGGTGGTCGACGTGAACCTGACCGCGTGCTTCAGCACCGCGAAGGCATCCGCGGCGGTGATGCAACCGGGGTCGTCGATCATCAACGTGGCCAGCATCATGGCGCACACCACGATCGACGGGATGCCGACCACTGCCTACTCGGCGTCCAAGGCCGGCCTGCTCGGCCTGACCAGGGCGTTGGCCCGGCAGTGGACCGGACGCAAGGGCATCCGCGTGAACGCTGTTCTGCCCGGCTTCTTCCCCTCCGAGATGACCCAGGACCTTCAGCCGCAGATGATCGCCGACCGCCTGGTCACCGGCCGCCTCGGCGACCCCGAGGAATTGGCCGCCGCGGTCGTGTTCCTGGCCGGTGACGCGGCGAGCTACATCACCGGCGCCGAAATCGTCGTGGACGGCGGATTCCTCCTGTCCTGACGCCATCCACCCATCGACGCAGTCCACCCGAAGGAACAGACCATGAATGATCCGTCACCGTTGCGGCAACTCGTCGGAGTCGTCGAGCGAGAACTGACTCCACCGCTGCAAAAGCTTTGCCGCAGCGGGCCGTTCGCCATCGTCGTGACCGCAGGCCTGCGGACCGAACGATCGGCGAACGCGGTGATCACCCGGCTGGTGGGACGCGCACTGCACGCGGTCAACCTGCCCACCTACCAGGACGTGAACCGCGTCCGCCACCTGGTCGCCGAACTCGACCAGGACGTTCGCCGGCTCCACAGAAGCCTCGACAGCAACCTCGACAGCAACCTCGACACAGACCTCGACGACCGAAAGGACTTTTCCAATGGCCCCCGCGCCGCAGCCGGCTGACCGCACGATGACGCAACGGGTCCGGGACATCGCGCAGCGAGCCCGCACCGAGATGGGCCGCGGCGCGGCCCGAGCCCGCAACGGCGTCCGGCTGGCCGCGGGACAGGTGCCCCAGCCGCAGGTGGCCGTCACCCCGCACGACGTGGTCTGGCGCAGCGGCCGGGCCCGGTTGCTGCACTACCGCAACGACAACGTCCGGTACGCAACGCCCCTGCTGCTGATCTACAGCCTGGCGAACCGCTCCTACATCTACGACCTCGCGCCGGGCAACAGCTTCGTCGAACGGCTCCGGGACGAGGGTGTCGACGTCTATCTGCTCGACTGGGGCATCCCGGACGAGCGTGACGCCACCAACACCCTGCACTCGTACGCCGTCGAGGGGATCGGCGATGCCATCCGCGCCGTCCAGCGCGAGAGCGGTCATCACGAGGTGAACCTGTACGGGTACTGCTTCGGCGGGCTGCTCGCGCTGCTCGGCTGCGCGGCCCGGCCGGACTGGCCGGTTCGCGCCTTGATGACGGCCGCGATCCCGTTCGACATGTCCCAGTTGTTCGCGGGGCCGACTCGGATGATCCGCGAGGGAAGGATCGCCGTGGACGACATCATCGACGAGACCGGCAACATGCCCGGATCGGTGGTGGCCCAGGGCTTCACCACGCTGTCCCCGCTGACGACGGTGACCAAGTACGCGAACCTGATCGAAGGCATGTGGAGCGAGGAATTCCTGCAGGCGCACCAGCTCATGACCGGCTGGGGTGAGGACCACATCCCGATCGCGGGCGCAACGATGCGCGAGGTCGCCGACAAGCTCATCCGGTCGGACACTTTCGCGACCGAGGGCACGATCGAACTGGGTGGGCGGGAGGTTCGGCTGTCCGACATCACGATCCCCTACCGGAGCTTCGTGGCGGACGGCGACTACATCGTGCCGCCGGCCGCCTCCGCAGCGGCGCCCACCCTGGTGGGTTCCGCGGACAGCGCGGAGGTGCGGATTCCGGGGGGACACATCGGTCTCATGGTGGGTCGGCAGGCCCACAAACGGTCGGTGCCCAAGCTCGTCGAGTTCATCAAGTCGTCCTCGGAGGCGGTCGACGCCCAGCCGCGTCCGGAGCGGTCAGACCTCGGGTCGGTCGCCGTGGCAGTGTGAGGTGCCTGGGCGGCTCCGCGAGCCGAAGGGTCGATGTGGCGACTATGGTAAGCGCGCCCTGCAGCACGAGTCCGGTATCGGGAAGTGCCCGCGGGGGATGGCCGGCATCGGACCCAGGAGGGAACCTGCATGGTGGTGGTCGGGCTGGTGTTCGCCGGGCTCGCGGCGCTGATCCACGTCTACATCTTCTACCTCGAGTCGCTGGCCTGGACCGCGCCCGCTACCCGCCGCGTCTTCGGGACCACCCCGGAGCAGGCCCGGATCACCCGGCAGATGGCCTACAACCAGGGCTTCTACAACCTGTTCCTGGCGATCTCGGTGATCTTGGGCATCGGATTCCTGGCCGCCGGTTCGACCGCCGTCGGCGCGACCCTGGTGTTCGTCGGCGCCGGTTCGATGGTCGCGGCCGGACTGGTGCTGGTGCTGTCCGATCGAGCCAAGGCGCGCGCCGCCTTGATCCAGCTGGTGGCGCCACTCATCGGCGTCGTCGCCCTGAGCATCGGCCTGTCCCTGTAGCTGCCCACGGAGGTTGGCATGAAGCGCATCGCCCTCGGCGAGATCACCGCCCCGAACGTCGTCCTCGGACTCATGCGGATCGCCGACCTGCCCGACGACCGGATCCGAACCCTGATCCGGGCCGCCCGCGACGCCGAGATCGACTTCTTCGATCACGCCGCCGTGTACGGCGCCGAACTGCACGGCTGTGAGCGCCGATTCGCCGAGGCGATGCAGCTGACCCCGGCGCAGCGGGCGGAAATCGTCATCCAGACCAAGGCCGGCATCGTGCCGGACGGGCCGTACTTCGACTTCTCCCACGAGCACCTGATCGAGTCGGCCGAGGATTCGCTGCGGGCGCTGCGGACCGACTACCTGGACATCCTGATGCTGCACCGGCCGGATGCACTGGTCGAGCCGGAGGAGGTGGCCCGGGCGTTCGACGAGCTCGCCGCCGCCGGCAAGGTGCGGGCATTCGGCGTCTCCAACCACACCCCGCGGCAGATCGAACTGCTCCGGACCGCGGTGCGTCAGCCGCTGGTGGCCAACCAACTGCAGCTGTCGATCACCCACGCGCCGATCGTGGCGCAAGGCGTGGCCACCAACATGGCCGGCCTGGACCAGTCGGTGACGCTCGACGGCGGCGGCATTCTCGATTACTGCCGGATCAACGACATCACCGTCCAGGCCTGGTCCCCGTTCCAGGCCGGCTTCTTCACCGGGGTGTTCCTTGGCTCGCCCGACCACCCGGAACTGAACGCGGTGATCGACCGGCTGGCGGCGTCCTACGACGTGCCCCCGATCGCGATCGCCACCGCCTGGATCACCCGGCATCCGGCGAACATGCAGGTGGTGGTGGGCACCACCAACGTCGAGCGAGTCGCTGGGGCGGCCGCGGGCTCGGAGGTGCCGTTGACCCGTCCGGAGTGGTATGAGCTGTTCCGGGCGGCGGGCTACCAGGTGCCCTGACCGCGGGTCGAGCGACCGCCGCTGCCCGCACCATGGACCCCCAACTCACCGGAGGGTTCCCGGATGCGGCCCGACGAAGACCCGGACACGAGCCGAGGCCCGATCAGCCGGGCAGGTAGCGACGACGGCCTCCGCGTTGTCGAACGCGGCCAGTGCCGTGCGCAGTGCGGCAACGGTGTCGCTGTCCCGCGCCTCGCTACTGCTCCCCGCCGGCGAATCGCCCGTAGGCCGGACCCAGTCGCTTGACCAGCGTGTCTCCGCCGAGGGCCGGGCCGGGTGGCGGCAGCTGTCGCAGCAGCAGATCGGCGTCGACGGGCAGCACCGCAGGGCGGGCCGGCAGCGGTGGCGACGACCAGAAGCGATCGATCTCGGCGGCGGTACCCGGCAGGCCGGCCAGTGCCAGAGCGGCTCCGGCGGTCGCCGGCACCGAATCGGTTCGGGCGACGGATCCGGCCGCGCCGGGTTCGGAACGCAACTCACGCAGCCGGGCCAGCAACGGTTCCCGGTCCCGGCCCCGCCAGCGAAGGATGAGAAACGGGTCGGCGTCGAAGGCCTCGGCGAGCAGGTAGAACGTCGCGGCCAGATGCTTGCAGGGCACCTCGCGGTCGGGGCAGCTGCACCGCTGCGCCAGGTCGCGGACCGTGCGGGGGAACAGGGGCGCCCCGGCGTCGGCGAAGATCTCCTCCAGCTCCGGCGGCACCTCCCCGGCCAGCAGCTTGGCGCTGGGCAGAGCCTGTTCGGACAGAGCGATCTCGGCCTTCGCCCAGACCAGCTCACGCAGCGGGGCGAAGCCGATCGTCACCTCGTACGGACGGACCCGCGAACCCTGCACGGTGGCCCGCACCAGTCCCGGGGTCACCTCGAGCGAGATCACCTGACCCTTGCGGGCGTAGCTCCGGCCGCGGGTGAGACGGGTTCCCAGGGCGAAGGATTCGAGCACCGTCAGGAACCGCTTGGACCACCACGACGAACCGATGTCGCCGCGGGCGCTGCGCGCCTTCAGGCCGCCCTCGACCGCCCGCGGCCGGGACTGCGGGTATTGCGCCCAGCTCATTCGACCACCGCCGCGGCCTCCAGCGCGAACAGTTCCCGCAGCGCCCCGGTGGACAGCTCGGTCAGCCACTCCTCGCCGCTGCCGACGATGCGGGCCGCGAGACCTCGCTTGTCCCGGATCATCCCGGCGATCCTCTCCTCGATCGTGCCGGCGCAGACGAACTTTCGCACCTGGACGGCGCGCCGCTGGCCGATCCGGAACGCGCGGTCGGTCGCCTGGTCCTCGACCGCCGGGTTCCACCAGCGGTCCACGTGCACGACATGGTTGGCGGCGGTCAGGGTCAGTCCGGTCCCGCCGGCCTTGAGCGACAGCACGAATAGGGCGGGGTCCTCGTTCTGGAAGCGGGCGACCATCTCGTCCCGGCCCGCCTTGCCC
Organism: Nakamurella sp.; assembly: GCA_036524715.1. GTDB lineage: Bacteria > Actinomycetota > Actinomycetes > Mycobacteriales > Nakamurellaceae > Nakamurella. The sequence goes on from DATDBV010000452.1 coordinate 6,221, forward strand.
ACGCCGCCGTGCAGGAACAGCACCTCGCGCCCGAACCGGCCGGTCAGGTGACCGCGCAGCATCGCGCCGAACTCCGCGTACTGGGTGAACAGCAACGCCTTCTCGCCGACCGCCAGGACCTCGTCGAGGATCTCGTCCAGCCGTTCCAGCTTGCCCGACCGCCCGGCCAGGGCGCCGCCGTCACGCAGGAACTGGGCCGGGTGGTTGCACACCTGCTTGAGCTTGGTCATGGTCGCCAGCACCAGGCCGCGCCGCTCGATCCCCTCCGAGTTCTCGATGCGCTCCATCATGTCGTCGACGACCGCCCGGTACAGGGCCGCCTGTTCGGCGGTCAGGTTGCAGAGCACGTCCATCTCGAGCTTGTCCGGCAGGTCGGAGATGATCGACTTGTCGGTCTTCACGCGGCGCAGGATGAACGGCCCGGTGAAGCGGCGCAGCCGCTCGGCCACCGCGTCGTCGCCGTGCTTCTCGATGGGTTCGGCGTACCGCTTCTTGAAGGTGGCGGCCGGACCGAGGATTCCGGGATTGGCGAATTCGAAGATCGACCACAGGTCGGCGAGCCGGTTCTCCACCGGCGTCCCGGTGACGGCGATCCGGGTGCCCGCCGGCAGCGAACGGATCGCCGTCGCCTGCTTGGTGGCGGCGTTCTTGATGGCCTGCGCCTCGTCCACGATCACCCGCCGCCAGCCGATCCGGCGCAGGTCCACGGCATCCCGGGCGGCCAACGAGTAGGTCGTGATCACCAGGTCGCTGGCGGCGACGGCCGCGGTGAAGTGCTTGCCCCTGGCCCGCTCCGCACCGTGGTGGACATGCACCCGCAGGTGCGGGGTGAACCGCGACGCCTCCCGCTGCCAGTTGCCGACCAACGACATCGGGCAGATCAGCAGGCTGGGCCCGGCGTCCTGGGCCGCACCGTGAGCGAGCAAGGCGAGCAGTTGCACCGTCTTGCCCAGACCCATGTCGTCGGCGAGCAGGCCGCCGAGCCCGGCCCGCTGCAGGAAGTCCAGCCAGGCAACGCCTCGCTGCTGGTAGGGCCGCAGCCGGCCGTCGAACGAGTCGGGCACCGCCACCGGGTCCAGCCGCAGGTCGGCGCTCCCGGACAGCAGCTCGCCGAGCCAGCCGTCGGCGTCGACGCCCTCGACGGGCAGCCCGTCGACGACCTGCCCGGCGATCGGATCGATGCCCAGGCCCAGCCGGAGCAGTTCGCCGACCGTCGCGGTGCCCGTGCGGCCGACCAGCTTCAGGCCGGCCGCCAGTCGGCGGGCGTCCAGCTCGATCCACTGGCCGCGCAGCCGCACGAGCGGGGACTTCAGGGCAGCGAGACGATTCAACTCCTGGTCGGTGAGCACCTGCCCGCCGATGGCCAGATCGTGCCGGAAGTCGGCGATGGCGGCGAAGCCGACCTGGCTCGCGCCGCCGGCCACCAGCCCGGGCTGCGGCGGCGTGCTGGCGGTGATCCGAACGCCCAGCCGGGACGAGGGTTTCGTCCACCAGCCGGGCAGCTGGACGCCGAACCCCGCGGTGGCCAGCGCGGGCGCGGCCGTCCGCAGAAAAGAATGCGCCGCCGTGGTGTCCAGGGGCAGCGTCGTGGGGCGGGCCGTGCGCAGAGCGGCGTCGAGGTCGGGGTAGACCCGCCGAGCCTTGCCCAGCTCGGCCAGCATCGTCTCCTGCGGGGAGTCCAGGTGCCGGGCCAGCGCCGGCAGGGAACCGCGGGCCTGCCACACCTCGTGCGCGTCCACCACCAGGCTCGGCTCGTCACTGGCCTGCAGGGCGAACCGGACCTGCCAGGTCTCGGCACCGTCGTCGGTCGGCTCAACCAGCCGGAAGCAGGCCCGGACCGGCCCGGCGACGACGTCGCGCTGCCACTGCGCCAGCGCCGTCGCGAGCGTCGCAACCTCCGGGGCCGAGGCGTTGAACCGCCGCTCCGACCCGGTCAGGGCGTTCAGCCAGGCGCGGGTGGTCGGATCGCCGGCTCGCCCGGCCGCCAGGCGGATGCGGCCCAGCGCGACGCGGGCGGCGGCATCGACCAGGCCGTCCAACGCATCCGCCCACACGACGAGCGGCGCCTCCGGCTCGGCCGCGGTGAGGGCGGGCGGCATGGCCACGGCCAGCGACCGGCTCCAGGCCGCATCCGGGCCGGTGAGCACGGGTCGCCAGACCGCGCGCGGCGGATCCGACTGCACGCCGGGCAGCAGGCGCCCGCGGGCGACGAGGTCCCCGGCGAATCGGCTCAACCCGGCCAGGTGGGTCACCGACGCCGCAGGGACGGCACCGTCGGGGTCCAGGCCGACCAGGATGTCCCAGGCCAGATCCGCGTCGAACTCGACGACCGGGACCCGCCACTGACGGGCGCTGACGGCGCCGGCCACATCGGCGACGCCATCGCGGATCAGTTGCGGTGAATCGAGCGGCCGGCCACCGCGGGCCGGCAACCGGATCGTCGCGGTGGTGGACTTGCCGTCACCGATGCCGAGATTCGCAAGCTGTTCGTGGGACGCCGCGAACGGGTGCGCGGGCGCCTTCGCTGCCCGGCCGGGCCGGCGGGCGGGCACGGGGACCGTCGAGTCCTCGGCCCACAGGGCCAGCCGTCCGGGTCCACCCTCCGGGTCACGCCGCCACAGCGCATGAACAACGAACATCCGCGACCCCGTCCTGCCGTTCGTCGAGTCAGGACCGCGCTGAGCAGTCCGACTCCTCCGTCGCCGAATCGCCTGGCGCGCGATCCTCCTGCGCCTATTGGCGGCCTCGCAAGCTCGGCCGACTATAGGATGCCAGCCGAGTCGGTCAGTGCCCCCGTCGGCGCGCCCGGCCGGCGGCGATGGCGATCCGGTCGGCGGGGCTCGCGGGTGACCAGTGGCCAGTCCGCCAGGTCCTGCAGCGGCAGCGGGGCACTTCGGCGGGTCAGCGGGTGCCCGGGCGGCGCGACGAGCACCAGTTCGTCCCGGCCGACGACACGGTGGTTGAGCCCGCGCGGCGCGTCCGACCCCTGCATGTCCGGAGGATATGCGCGGGCCAACAGCTACTTGGCGTAGTGGTAGCGCGCCTGCATGACGACGAGCTGATCACCGACCACCTGGTGGACGAGGCGATGTTCCTCGGTGATTCTGCGCGACCACGCGCCGGCGATGCCGTACTTCAGCGGCTCGGGCCTACCGATGCCCGCGGTCGGGTCCCGCAACGCCTCGTCGATGAGCCGATTGATCCGTTTCAAGATGGAGCGGTCGGCACCTTGCCAGTAGACGTAGTCATCCCACCCCGGGGGGGTGAAGACCAGTCTCACTGGCGATCGAGTGGATGTTCGAGCACCTCTCCACGCTCCGCCGCATCAGCTGCGTCCAGCAGGCGGCGCGCGTTGGCGGGCGAGCGGAACAGGTAGGCCGTCTCCTGCCAGGCGGCGTAGTCGTCGGCCGACATCAACACCGCGTTGCCCCGCTTGGAGGTGATCTCGACCGGCATCCGGTCGTCGTTGACTTGCTCGATCAGCGGAAACAACGAACGCCGCGCCTCACTGGCCGTGATCGCCATGGCATCCTCCTAACGGTACGAAATATGGTACCACTGACAGGTCGGACGCCATGACCACGACCCTGCACCGGACCGCCCGCCAGGGTGTGAGCATCGCCCCGCCGCCCGTCGGGCCGGCCTGGTACGGCGCGGTGATGGGCATCGGCATCCTGGCCACGGAACGTGGACGCTGTGTGCGGTGGGGAGCGTCCGGGCGGTACTGCGGAACACCCCTCAGAATTCGCCGGCCAGCCGCTCGACGGTTTGACCGGTGACGCCGGCGATGAGGTCGAAGTCCTTGTCGACGTGCAGGACGGTGAGCCCGGCGATTTCCCCGATGGCCGCGATGAGCAGATCCGGCACCTTCACCGCGCGGTGGTGGCCGCGTTCGGCGAGCAGTCCCTGCACCTCGACCGCCCGGTCCTCCGTGGATGGCGTGAGGTACGCGGTTGGTGTCTTGGTCAGTGGTATGCCCTCGATGGCTCGCTTCCAATCTCGTCCGGAGGTCGCAGAGAACCCCATCTCCAGCAGGGTGACTGTCGCGACTCGAACAAGGCCTCGTTCCATTCGATCGAGCCAGGTCCGCCCGTCGGGGGAAGACGCCAGACGCACCAGGGCCGATTTGTCGATCAGCCACTCGGCGGTCATCGCCACGCGCGGTCCATCAGTTCGCGGTCGTGAACGTCCGCACAGATCTCCGCCAGTTGCTTGAGATCGTCCATCGTGGCGGGTCGTGAGCCCCGCCGCGATGAGCGAAGCAGTTCACGACGCAAGTACTCGTTCCGGGACAGTCCTTGACGGGCCGCGGCCGCGTCGATGTCACGGATCACCCCCTCATCAACGTTGCGGATGAGCACGTCAGCCATCACTCCACCTCCGATAGCAGATGATATCATCCAAGAGCTCGGAGCCAGTCGCGGTCCGCCTCATCGGCCTGTCGCTGCCGGGTCTCCCGCTCGAACAGCGCCGGGGTCTTGGTCAGCTCCAGCGTGAACGGCCGGCCGACCCGGTGGGTCGCGTGTTTGACCGGCAGCTCGTACCGGTCGATCCGCTCGTGGACATGTCGCCGGCTCTGTTCCTTGAGCGGCCAGGCCAACTTCTGGCACAGGGGATCGGTCAGGAAGTCGTTGAGGATCGAGCAGATCGAGCAATCGCACTTGGACGGTTCGATCGACCAGTCGTCCGGGTCGCGTGGCGGTCGGTCGAGCCTGGACTCCAGTCGGGCCAACGCGTTCCGCGCCAACGCATCGAACCCGGACCCTGTCCGGACGTCCGGGTCGGCCTGCGACAGGCCGCGCAGCACGCTCAGCACGATGCCCAGCCGGTCGTCGCCGTCGGTGAGCACGTCGATGGTGGCCGCGGTGATCTCGGGGGCCTCGCTGATCGCCGCGCCGACGAGCAGGCCGGTGATCGGCGCTGCCAGCTCGTCGAGAACCTGGGCCCGGCGGGATGGTTCGGTGATGGCGCGAGCCCGCTGGAGCGACTCGACGAGCTGCTCCCCAACGGGCGCCAGCACCAGCCGAGCGGCCATGCGGCCGTTCGCATCTCGCAGCGCACCGGACAGATGTGGCAGCGCCGCAATCCAGCCCGGCCGCACACCTGCGTGCCAGTACGGCCGACCGCTCCATTCGGCCACGAGGGCGCGGACCCAGCGGTCGCCGTGACGGTCGGTCAATGCGGCCAGCAGGTCGGCGTGCGTGGGCGTCAGTTGCTCCAGCACGAACGGCGCGAGCAGCATCGCGGCCAGGCCGGCGTCGTCGAGACCGTGGGCCACGGCCAACGCCCGGCCCAGATCCGGCCTGCGTCCCGCCGGCTCGCCCAGGGAGTCGGCCGAGCGCAGGTGCTTCCAGAACGAGGTCAGGGATTCGGCCTGCTCTCGGGCTCGGGTCAGGTCGCCGTCCCGGATCAGCGCCTCCAGCGTGTCGAGGGCCCATTGCGGCGACGCCTCCGCGCGCACCTCGAAGTCCAGCCCGGTGGGCCACACCACCACGGCACCGCGGTGGTACCAGCGGTCCATCGTGTTGCCGTAATTGCCCATGTAGCCCTCGTACTCGGACTCGTAGGGCGCGAGCGCGCTCGTCGGCGTCGTCGCACACACCTCGTCCTCGCCGACGGCGGTGGCGACCGCGGGCGCCGCCGAACCGGACCGGTCGACCCAGGCGTTCAACGTGACCGAAGATTCCAGCAGTTCGTCGAGTTCGTAGGTGTCGGCATCGTCCGGATCATCGGGTTCGTCATCCTCGTCGTCCTCGTCTTCGTCTGGGTCGCCGTACCAGTACCGGTCCCGGTCGTAGGGCTCTTCGGGCTCGGAGGCACTCCACGATTCATGCACATCCGCAAGAGCCAGCGCGATTTCGCAGTCGCTCGCCCGAGCGGCTGCCGCCAACCCGCGGACCCGTTCCGCATCAGCACCTTTGAGGTTCGCCCAGCCGATACCGCGGGTCGTGTACTGGTGGTCGAGCAGGTAGACCAGGCGGCTCTGTGCGGTGAAGTGCTCCGCCAGACACGCCGCCAACTCCGCGGTCTCCCCCGAACCGGGCGTCGGCGCGGCCGCGCCCGAGCCGGCCAGCAGCAGGTTGTAGGTCAGCACGACCCGGTAGCCGCTGGTCACGGGCTTCACCTCGTGCCGGCAGTCGGCGTAGAAGGCGACGAACGACAGCAGCCGGTCCGACGAGCGGTAGATCATCTGCTGCTGGCCGTGCCGCACGATCAGTTCGCCGCCGCGCGACGGCCCGGGTAGCGTCACGGTCAGCGTGCCCACCATGTCGTCCGACTTCTCGGAATCCTGATGCGGGAGGAAGAATTGACCGGGCGAGTACACCAGGAATGAATGCAATTCCGCCTTGAGTCGCTTGTCCACGGGCAGGCCGAGGTCGTCGCGCAGCCCTTCCAGGATGGGCACCAGGGTCCGGTTCCATTGCCGCCTGTCGATTCGGACCCGGCTCTTGGGCACCTGCCAGGTGTGCCGGACCGAGGCGTCGGTCCGGGTGTGCTCGCCCTGGCCGTATTGAGCCGGCCGGGCGACGGCGATCAGCCGTTTTGCCTGGGCGGCCGACACCGGCATCGTCAGCGGACCGACGCCGGTCACGTCGATGCGCAGGTGCGTCGGTTGCGCGGTTCGGCGGGCGCTGAACGATCCGCGTCCGCCGGTCGCGTCGAGCAGTTGGACCAGTCGCTCCCGTGGATCCACCTGAGCACCGTAGTCGGCCGAGCTTGCGAGGCCGCCATCCGGCGCAGCAGGACCGCGCTGAAACGAGCCCGGCGACGCAGGAGCCGGTCCCGATTCGGCGCGGTCCGAGTCGGTCGAGTCTGCGATCGTGGGCGGTTACCCGGCCACCGCCGACGTCACCCGCCCGTCGACCAGATGGAGGACGCCGTCCAGGCGGGGCAGGTGTTCGAGGTGGTGGGTGACCAGTAGCGTCGCCGTGCCCCGCTCGACGGTGAGCCGGACGATCAGCTCGACGACGGCGGCGCCGGCCCCGGAATCCAGCGCGCTGGTGGGTTCGTCGACCAGCAGGACCGCCGGCCGGTTGACCAGCGCCCGGGCGAGGTTGACCCGCTGCCGCTGCCCGCCGGAGAGCTGATGGGGTCGCCGGTTCTCCATTCCGGCCAGGCCGACGGCCGTCAGCAGCTCCCGGGCCCGCTCGCGCACGGCCGCCCGTCGGGACCGGGATCCGCGCTCCCCCAGTTCGTTCATCACCTGGATCTGCTCCAGCGTGGTCAGCGAGGGCAGCAGGTTGGCCTGTTGGAACATGACGCCGATGCGGGTGCGCCGCAGCCGGGATGCCTGCGCCGCGGACAGCCCGGCGGCATCCACGCCGTCGATGACGACCCGCCCGGAGTCCGGCCGGACCAGCGTCGCGGCGACGGCGAGCAGGCTGGACTTGCCCGACCCGCTCGGCCCGGTGACGCCGGTGACGGTGCCGGGCCGGCCGCTGACGGTCACGTGGTCCAGGGCGGTGACCCGGCCGTCGCCGTCCGGGTAGGTGAGGGTGACGTCGTCCAGGGTGATCATCGGTTGCTCCCGAGTGCGGTGAGGGGGTCGGCGGCGGTGACTGGGCGCAGCGCGACGACCGCGCCTACCAGGCCGAGCAGGATCAGCAGGATCGCCGGCGCCAGCGTGGTCAGCGGCGAGAGCAGGAACGGCACCGCGCTCGGCAACACCGATCCCACCGCGGCCACCGCGGCGGTGCCGACCCCGACGCCGGCGGCCAGCACGACGGCGGCCTGGCCGAGGCTGTCCCGCCGCAGCGAGCCGTGGGAGGCGCCCAAGGCCTTGAGTATTGCCACGTCGCCCCGCCGCTGCATCCCCCACACCACGAAGAACGCCCCGACGACCAGTGCCGAGATCGCGAACAGCAAGCCGATGATCAGCGCCAACGAACCGATCTCCGAACGGAACGCGCCGATCTCGGGCAGGGCCTGCAGTGGGGTGGCCGACCGGGTGCCGGTCGCGGCCTCGATCGCCGACCAGTCGGCGTCACCACGCACGATCAGCACGGTCGCCCCGGCCCCGGCCCCGGTGGCGCGGGCGATCTGATGCCAGTCGCCCAGCGTCAACCACACGACGGGCGTGTGCGAGTACCAGGCGGCCGGCGTGATCGCGGCGACAGTGTAGGAGCGACCGGCGATCTCGACCGGATCGCCGGCGGCGGCGTGCAGCACGGTCGCGGCGTCCGCGGACAGCGACACGGTGCCGTCGGCCACCGGTACCGCCGGGTCGAGCGGGTCAGTTGCGCCGAACAGCGCCACCCCGGTGCTGGCGTCACCGCTGCCGGCCCGCAGTTGGCTGATGCCCAGCGGCTCGACCTGGGCACCGGTCTGCTGCCATTGCACCACCTGATCGGCCGTCAGCGCGGAGTCGGCGAAGGACTGTGCGCCGGCGCCGGTGACGATCCGAGTCGCGTCCAGGCCGAGGATCGCCGAGACGTTCTGCGCGGCCAGGCCACCGGTGAGCCCGGTCAGGAATCCGACGAGCACGGTGATGAGGGCGACGACCCCCGCGATGAGCGCGAACCGACCCCGCGCGGTCCGCAGGTCCCGCCAGGCGACGAACACGATTGTTTCCTTCCGTTTGTGACGATCCGACTGTCACGATCCGACTGTCGCGATCCGATGCACGATCCGATGCCATCCAGCGTCGCGGCCAGGGGCCCCGGCAACATCACCCCTGGGGCCGCATTGCTGATCGCGCAGGGTGGACCCGGGCGTGCACCTTTCGATGGATTCGCCCGCGTCACCTGCTCGGATAGCGTGGGCGCGGTGCCCGCTTCCTCCCTCACCCCGGTGTTCGTCGGGTTGCGCACCGGGCTGCACGTGCTGGTGGTCGGGCTGACGGTGTTCGTCGTCGCGCAGGCCTGGTCGGGCGGCCGGCCCTCGGCCGCCACCGTCACCGTCGTCTCGGTTCTCTTCCTCTCTGTGTACGCGGCCGGCTTCGCCACCCGCGCGGACCGCAACCGGGTCCGGTTCTGGAGCCGCATCTGGGTCGCGACCCTGTCCGTGCTGTGGATCGCGCTGATCTGGCTCACTCCGGAGGCGGCGTACCTGGCGTTCCCGCTGTTCTTCCTCTACCTCGAGGTCATGCCCGGCTGGCGGGGACCGTTCACCGTCGCCCTGGCCACCGCGTTCGCGATCGTCGGCGGCGGTTGGCACCGCGGATGGAGCGTCGGCGGGGTCGTCGGCCCGCTCATCGGCGCTACGGTCGCCATCATCATCGGCGCCGGCTACCGGTCGCTGCAGCGGGAGGCCGCCGAGCGGGACGAGCTCGTGGCCGAACTCGTCGCCACCCGCGAAGAACTGGCCCGGCGGGAGCGGGAGGCCGGCGCGGCGCAGGAGCGGGCCCGGCTGGCCCGCGACATTCACGACACCCTCGCCCAGGGCCTGTCCAGCATCCAGATGCTGCTGCAGGCCGCCGAACGGGCCGACCCGACCGGCCCGGGAGCCGGCCATGTACGGCTGGCGCAGGCGACCACGGCCGACAACCTGGCCGAGGCGCGCACGCTGGTGCGCGAGCTCACCCCGGCGCCGCTGACCGATGCCGGCCTGGTGCCGGCGCTGCGGCGGCTCGCGCAGACCCAGTGGAAGCGGCCCGATCTCACCGTCGAGATCGCTGCCGACGATGCACCTGACCTGCCGATGGCGTCGCAGGCCGCGCTGCTGCGCGTCGCCCAGGGAGCGATGGCCAACGTGCTCCAACACTCCCGCGCGACTCACGCCACCGTCGGCGTCACCCGCCACAGGGACGACGTGCGGCTGTCCGTGACCGACGACGGGATCGGGTTCGATCTGAACGACTCGTACCCGTCGGCTGGCGGGCCGGACTCCTTCGGCCTGGCCGCGGCCCGGACCCGGGTGGAGCAACTCGGTGGCACGCTGCACATCGACACGGCCCCGGGGCGGGGCACCACCGTCACCGTCGAACTCGCCGGAGGGACGTCGTGATCCGGATCCTGCTCGTCGACGACCATCCCGTCGTCCGCCTGGGCCTGCGGGCGTTGTTCGAGCAGGAGGACGACCTGACCGTGGTCGGCGAGGCGGCGACCCCGGACGAGGCGATCGCCGCGGTGACCGAGCTGCGCCCCGACCTGGTGCTGATGGATCTGCAACTCGGGCGGGCCGGCAACGGCGCCGACGTCACGCACGCCATCCGGTCGCGGCCCGATCCCCCGCCGGTGCTGATCCTGACCAACTACGACACCGATGGCGACATCATCCGCAGCATTGAGGCCGGGGCCAGCGGCTACCTGCTCAAGGGCGCCCCACCGGACGAGCTGCTGCTCGCGGTCCGGTCGGCCGCGGCCGGCGAGAGCGCCCTGGCCCCGCCGATCGCCACCCGGCTGCTGGAGCGGATGCGCACCCCGCAGACCAGCCTGAGCACCCGGGAGATCGAGGTCCTGGAACGGGTCGCCGCCGGCCGCAGCAACCTCGAGATCGCCCGCGAGCTGGTCATCACCGAACAGACCGTCAAGTCGCATCTAGTGCACGTCTACACCAAGCTGGGCGTCTCCTCGCGGACGGCCGCGGTTTCGCTGGCCCGGGAGCGGGGCATCCTGCGGACCTGACGCTCGATCCGTTCCCACCACCGGCAGATCGACGTCGTAGCGCCGGATGTCGGGGTCCCGGGTCACCAGGGTCAGACCGTCGATCGTGGCCTGCGCGATCAACATCCGGTCGAACGGATCGCTGTGGTGCGGCGGCAACCGGCCGGCCGTCCTCGTGTGTCGGTGCGTCACCGGCAGCTCGCGAAACCCGATGCCCAGGATCCGTTCGGCGAGGTCGGCCGGGCCACCGAGCTTGCCGGCCCGTGCTCGGTGTGATCTCCCACAGCGAGACCGGGCTCTTGGCCTCGTGCATGTTGAAGTGCGGGGGTTCGGCTACCCGACCCGGTTCGGCTAGATCAGACCGGCGAGGCGGTACAGCACCAACGACCCGGCTACCGCGACGTTGAGGCTCTGTCCGGTGCCGACCATCGGGATCTCCACCGCGAGGTCGGCGCGCTCCATGCCTTCCGGTGGGATACCGGTCTGCTCGTGACCGAGCAGCATCACCGTCCGTTGCCGGGCCACCGGCAGGTCGGCCAGCCGGATCGCCTCGTCGGCCAGTTCGACGGCGACGACGACGCTGCCGTCGCCGCGGAGCCCGTCCAGCCAGGCCCCGACGTCCCGCCCCACCCAATGCACGCAGCTGCGGCGGCGCAGCGTGTTGCCGCGGGCCAGCGCGTCGGGCACCCAAGGCAGCCGGGGAACGGCCAGGCACGCGCCGACCGCGTCGCAGGTCCGCAGCAGCGTGCCCAGGTTCGCGCCGTGCATCGGCCAGAGCGGGGCGGCGATCAGGTGGTCCCAGCAGGAGTGCGAACGCGTCCGGCGTTGGTGTTGGAGTTCTCGGCGGCTGCGCAGCCGCGGCGCGTTCATCGGACCGGGACGGCGACCGTCCCCTCGTGGTCGGGATCCCGGTGGATCGAGCCGATACGAGTGTGCAAGGGAGGCGGTGCTTGGCGGCGCACCGGAGCCATCGACGGCCAGCAGATCGGTTCGATCATAGTCCGGACGGGACCGCCGTACGCGGAAGCGACCGGACGACGCCCGGTCGGCACGGACCGGTCCTCGCCAGGCCGGACCGATCGTCGGACCGGTCGTCGCGGCCCAGCTGGCGGAATTCGCCGACGCGTTGCGGGCTGCGCACGACGCGCACGAGCGCGCCGCCGGACGTGCTCGTGCGCAACCGGTTCGACGCCCGCGCTGGCGGTCGGAGAGGCGGCGCTCTGACTGCGCGCCGCCTGATCGCCGCGCGCGACCATGGATTCACGTCATGGTCGACCGTGGACGGCGAATGCCCGACCTTCGAGCTCGCTGACAGAGCAACCGACGGCCACATCGGACAGGGGTCGAGCCGTTAGCCGAGATCAGTGGTGACGCCGACCATATCAGCATATGTGCTACATTGAAGCACATGAGTGAGGTGGGTATCCGGGCACTGAAGCAGAACGCCTCTGCAGTCGTCGCGGACGCGGCTGCCGGCCGGACGATCATCATCACCGACCGCGGGCGGGCGGTCGCGCAGCTGACCGCGATCCCGGCATCGCGACTGCAACAGCTGATCGCATCCGGGAGGGCCCGCACTCCGCGCCGCGACATCCGCGACCTGCCGGCACCCGAGACAGGTCCGAATCTGAGCAAGGAACTGGCCTCGATGCGAGGCTCCGAGCGGTACTGAGATGGCGCACTATCTGGACACGTCGGCCCTGGTCAAGCTGGTCGTGGCCGAGCCGGAGACTGCGGCGCTGCGGGTGTGGTTGAACGAGGCGGATCGCACACCGGTGTCCTCGGACCTGGCGCGCACCGAGTTGCTACGTGCGGCGCGGCGCGTCGCCCCAGGCCATGTTCTGCGGGCGCGCGCCGTACTTGACTCGATCACGCTCACCGCGGTCACGACCGCGCTGTTCGAAGCGGCGGGCCGTCTTGATCCGACGAGCGTGCGCAGCCTCGATGCGATCCATCTGGCCGCGGCCCTCGATCTGGGCGATGACCTCGACGGCCTGGTCACCTACGACGATCGACTGGCCGAAGCCGCCCGGCTGAACGGGATTGTGGTCGCTTCGCCGGCCTGATCAGATCGCCACCTGCTGATGGGCCCGGCCTGGTGAAGCCACTCAACGTCTGTCCCTCGGGAGCGGGCGTTCAGGCGGCGACCGCCCGGCAGCCGAATAGTCACTCGGGATCAGGCGGCGCCACCGCGCCGAGATGGTCGCGGTCCCAGTCACCAGGGTCGACGACCTGCTCGGCCAGGAGTCGGTCAATCAGCGCCCGGGCCTCCAACGTATCGGCGGCGAGCCGCTGCCGAACGGCGGGCAAATCGTCGCTGACGGACTCCCACAGGATGTCGGCGTCTATGTCGAGGTAGTTATGGGCGAGCCGATTACGCATCCCTCGCAAGGCACGGAACGCGTCGCCGCCGAAGTAGCGCTCCTGCAGTTCCTCCGACAGGTCGCGGGCCGCCTGGAAGACGCGCTCAACGACCCGCTCAGCCGCATAGTGGATTCGCCAGTCGGCGCGGAACACCGCCTCATCGGCAGCGAGTTCGACGCCTGCAGCCACCTCGTCCGCGAGGGCGAGGATCGCTTCGGCCTCGTCGGGGGTCACAGCGGGACGGTGTCGCGAAGGATCCGGTAGCCGACCCCGGTGCGGTGAGCGCGCTCAAGCACCCTGTCGCGGTCGACGACGTCGACCTTCAGCCCGGTCAGCCGGGCCAGGTCATCAGCGATGCGGACCAGGTCGCGCCGAACGCCAGGCCGGAAGGCAACAATGAGATCGAGGTCGGATTCCGGCTTGTCCTCGCCGCGGGCGACGGAGCCGAACACCCCGGCGCGGTCGACGCCGTGCGAAGCGAGAACAGCACGGATCGCCTCGCGATCCCGGTCAAGGACCGCGCTGGGCGCAACACCAGCCATCCTCCGCACCTCCCTCGCAATCTCAGCGGTTCCGGCCTTGTCCCGTGACACGCAGGTCGGCCCGCTGCCGTCGAATGCGGCCCGTTCGGTGACTTTCAACCCAGTTGGCCAAGATCATAATCCTTCAACTCGGGTGGCCGGGTGGCGTTGACTGTTGGGGCACGGCCGGTTCCCGCGACCACCCCGACCGGCTCGTCCAGATCTACAAGGGCAGCCTTCTTGAGCTGCTGGTGTGGATGTCGGTGCGGGCTACGGCGACTTCTTGCGCCGCTTGCTCAACGATGCCTTCTTCGAACGTCTCTATCTCGATGACCTCGGCGTCAAGCACGACGAGCACACGCAGCCGCTGCTCGACATTGAGTAGTTGGCGACAGCGGCACCGAACGCTCCAAACGAAACAGATCCGACTCGGAAGTCGGATCTGTCGTCGGAACCAAGATCGGCCCATCGATGCGGTCAATGATTCGAGTAGGACGGTCATGGTGGAGCTGCGGGGAATCGAACCCCGGACCTCTTCGATGCGAACGAAGCGCGCTACCAACTGCGCTACAGCCCCATGACCTCGGTGGTAACCGAGGCCGCGACCACTCTAGCAGCGCCACGGAAACTCCCCGACACCGCGGACCCCCGCTGCCCGACGCGCTCAGGCCGCCCGGAACGACTCCCCGGCCAGCACCGGCACCGTCCGCGAGGCGTCGACCTCGGCGGCGACGACGATCTCGTCACCGTAGCCGTCGTTGGCCAGCTCCAGCCCGGACGCGCAGGCGGCCAACCCCATGGCCAGGTTCCGGCCGACGCCCCGATACGCGGCCCGGGCGGCGGAGGCCTCGGGTGACATCGGTCCCGCGCCGGCCGCCGCGAGGGCGTCGATGACCAGGCCGGCGCCCCACAGGTCCTCCACGCACGGCCGGAGCGCCTCCCCGGGCCACCATTCGCCGGCGGCGACCACGCCGACCGGTCCGCGGACGGCCTTGACCACCCAGTTCGCGCAGGCCGTGGCGTTGCGCAGGGACGCCCCGATGACGGGCACTCCCGTCTCGGCAAGCTGCCGGGCGATGGTTGCCCCGTTCGGCGATGGCAGCACCAGCTTGGACGCCGACGTCAGCGCGCCCTCGGCCACGGCTCGGCGGACCGACAGTGGCGACAGGCTGATCCCGGTCTCCCCCGCCTCCCGCCGGCCGACCGCGAGCATGGCGCCGCGGGTGGCGGCGAATGCGGCGGCCGAGGCGTCCCGCACGCGAAAGGGGAAAACCTCGATGCCGGCGTCCGCGGCGACCGACAGGGTCGTGGTGAAGGACAGCACGTCGATGACGATCACGGCGTCGGCACCGGCGGCGATGGCCGCGGCGCCGTGCCAACCCCACTCGAACCGGACGCCGAAGCCGTTCTGCGAGTAGGGATCGATGGTCGCAGGAGCCTGCTTTCTCGGCGACGACACCGTCACCCCCGGGTCACTGACCCGCGGCCCGCCGGTAGGTGACGGGCGGATCGTACGGCTCGAGATGGTCGAAGCTCGGATCGTCGTCGTCCAGGTCCACCACGGTCCGGCCGGGCCCGGCCGCGGACCGGCCAGCGCGGACCGGGGGACGACCGCGGCCGTACTCGGGCCTGATCTGGCGGGCCCGCTGCAGCCGCTCCATCCGCCGCTGCCGGATCTGCGCCTCGATCTTGACCTGTCGCCGCAGGTAGGCCAGGTAGAGCACGAGCAGGGTCAGGCTGACGACCGCGCCCACCCATAGCCAGTTGGCCAGCAGGAAGGCCGTCGCCGTGAACAGCACCGTCGCGGCGGCGAGCACGAGCGTGACGCGCCGGCGCTGCCGGTACTTGTAGGCGCGGGTGGCCTCGGCCGCCTCGGGGTCGTACCCGCCGCGGCCGCGGCGGCGCGGCGTGGGTCGCAGCGCCTCGTCATCGACCTCGGTCCGGTGCCTAGGCGCAGACGCCGCGGCGGCGTGCTCAACCCATTCCTGCTCGTCGACCTCGGCCGGAATGTTCGGCGCCGACGGGAACGCCGTCACCGACTCGGGCGCGTGCGCGGCCGGCGGCTCGGCCCAGGGGGCGCCCTGGGTCGTGTCCGCCCCGGGCTCGACGTACGCCTCCAGGTACTCGGTGTCCCGCTCGGTCCCCGGCTCGGGGGTGGGCTCGGCCCACTGCGGTTCGGGCTGGTCGAGGGCGGCCCGGTCCGCGTACTCGGCCGGCCGAGGGCGTGGCGTCGACGGCCGGCCGGCGTTGGCCGCGGCCCATTCGTCCGCCGCGTCCAGGGGCTCGTCCGGAGTGTGCGAGCCGACGCTGACCAACGTGTGTTCCCGGCGGGTCGTTGGCTCCTCGCCCGGCTCGGCCGCTTCCGGGGCGTCGGCCTTCGCCGTCCGATTCGGGCGACGCCTCAGGGTCGCCTGGGCCCGGCGCAGCACCCGGAAACCGTTGCCACCCGACTGTGACTGTGGCACCTTGTCGCGCCGCTTGGCGATCATGGGCACCAGCACCACGAGCCAGGCGACCACCAACAGAACCACGATCAGCGACGTGGGAATACTCACCCTGAGGCCCTCCTGGCGATCAGCGTCGCACTCGGCACGCGACGACGGAAAACGACTCGTCAAGAGCACGCTAGAGCGCCGAATACGCAGGTCCCGGTAGGAACACGCCCGCCGGGCAAGATTCGGTCGCGCGGATCGAGTTGTTCACTCTCGTCACACCCGTCACACCGGTCGGGGTTTGGTCAGCGCGGGCGTCGTTGATCCGCGCGGAGTGAGAGCCGCCCGGCTGGTCCAGCGGGGGTAGCGAGGCGGGGGAGACGGGGTCAGCGGGGGCAGGGAGGTGGCGGGGCGGATCCGGAACCGGAGGCCCGCCAACGGTCGAGCAACTGCGGCAGCCCGTTCGGCAGCTCCTCGACGGTGAGCCCGTAAAGCAGGTGGTCCCGCCAGGCACCGTCGATGTCCAGGTACCGCAACAGCTCCCCCTCCTGGCGGAACCCGAGGTGGTCCATCACCGCCCGCGACGCGTGGTTGTGCGGCGAGATCGTCGCCTCCACCCGGTGCAGCCCCACCGGGCCGAAGCCGTGCGCCACGATCAGCGCGACCGCCGCGGTGGCCACCCCCTTGCCGTGGAACCGGGAGTCGACCCAGTAGCCGACCCAGCCTGAGCGCAGCGCGCCCCGCTGGATGCCGCCGAGGGTCACCTGCCCGGCGAAGGAGCCGTCGACGGTGATGGCGAACGGCACCACCTCGCCCCGTCGTGCACCCACCCGCAGCAGCGACCGGTGGGAGTGCCACATCGCCTTGCTGTGCCGCTGCTCCCAGGTCAGCTCGCTGGTGGCGTCCCACCGTTTGATCAGTGGCTCGTCGCGCAGCCGGGCCCGCTGCCACGCGGCGAAGTCCCGCCGTTGCAGTGGCCGCCCGGCCACCGACCCGGACACCGTCGGCAGCGGCCCCAGCTTGGCCGGCCAGCCCGGGTGCGCCCCACCGGCCGCGAATCCAGCCGGATTCATCGCGTCAGGCCCGTTGCGCCAGGAACGACACCGGTACCTCGTGACCCACCGGCACGGACGTCGTCTCCTCGTCGACCAACACCAGGCAGTTGGCCTCGGCCAGCGAGGCCAGCAGGTGGGTGCCGCTGCCACCCAGGACGTGCACCAGATAGTCGTCCTCGTCGTCGCGCATCAGCTGGCCCCGCAGGAACTGGCGGCGACCCATCGGAGAGGTGATCGGTTCGAGGCACTTGGCCATCACCGTTCGTCGGTACGGGTTGCGCCGGCCGAGCATGATCCGCACCAGGGGCCGGACCACCACCTCGAACACCACGAGCGCGGACACCGGATTCGCCGGAAGCAGGAACGTCGGCACCCGATCGGTGCCCAGCAGGCCGAAGCCCTGCGCCGAGCCGGGCTGCATGGCCACCCGGCTCAGGTCCAGGGTGCCCAGGTCGGCGAGGGCCTCGACCACCAGCTCGGCGCTGCGCCCGCCGGCCGCACCGGAGATCAGCACCACCTCGGACACCAGCAGCCGGGCCTCGACCAGCTCCCGCAGCCGGCGCGGGTCGCTCGGTGCGATGCCGATCCGGGTGGCGTCGGCCCCGGCGTCGCGGGCGGCGGCGGCCAGGGCGAAGGAGTTGACGTCGTAGACCTGCCCGGGGCCGGGGGTGCGGGCGACGTCCACGAGCTCGTCACCGACGGAGATGATCGAGAGCCGGGGACGCGGATGCACGAGCACCTTGTCCCGGCCGACGGCGGCGAGCAGACCGACCTGCGCCGCGCCGATGAAGGCGCCGGACCGCACGGCGACGTCCCCGGGCTGCACGTCCTCCCCGGTGCGCCGGACGAAGTTGCCCGACTCGACGGGTTTGATCACCGACACCCGCGCGCCGCCACCCTGGGTGTGCGAGCGCGGCACCACCGCGTCGGCCAGGGTGGGCAGCGCAGCGCCGGTCGCCACGTAGACGGTCTGGTTGGGCTGCAGCCGGTGCGGGGTGCGGGCGCCGGCCTCGATCTCCCCGACGACCGGCAGCACCACCGGGTGACCCTCGGCGGCGATCGCGACGTCGACCGACCGCACCGCATAGCCGTCGACGGCCGCCTGGTCGAAGGCGGGCAGCGCGGAGGAGGCCACCACCTCCTCGGCACACAACAGCCCCTGCGCCTCCGAGATCGCCGCGCGCACCGGGGAGGAGGTCACCGCGATCGCCAGCACACGCTCGAGCTGTTCGGCCACCGACCTCATCGGGGCGCCGCCGACGCAGGACCGGCCAGGGAGTTCATGGTCGCCAACGGTAACGCCCCACGCGACCACACCCACCCCCCGACACCATGAGCGAGGCTCGCCGAGCGAATCATCGACACATGAGCGAGGCTCGGGACGGTTGGGGGACACCCGAGCGAGTCGTCATCCGTGCGCCGATTCCAGGCCCAGGGATGATTCGCTGCCGCCTACCGTGGGGCCATGTCGACCGCGACCGAACCCGGCGACCGTCTCGCCGCCGCCAAGCGAGCGGCACGCGCCCCGTTGCTGGCCGCTCGACGGACCCGGTCCGAGGCCGACCGGACGGCGGCCCGGGTGGCCGTCGCCGCCCATCTCTCGGCTGTGCTGGAACCGGCGCGATGCGTCGCCGCCTACCTGCCGTTGCCGAGCGAGCCGCTGGATCCGGCCCTGCTGCACACGCTGGCCGGCCGGGCGAGGGTGCTGATCCCGGTGGTCACCGGGCCGTCACCGTTGGACTGGTGCGAGTTCACCGAGTCGACCCGGCCGGGTCGCCTCGGCATCGAGGAGCCCGACGGTCCGCGGCTGGGGCCCGAGGCGATCGCGGAGGCCGACGCGGTGCTGGTGCCGGCCCTGGCCGTCAGCGCCCGGGGATACCGGTTGGGGCGCGGCGGCGGGCACTACGACCGGACGCTGGCCCTGCGCGACCGGCTGCGCGGCACTGTCGACGCGGCCGAGGATCTGCTGATCGCCCTGGTCTACGACGAGGAGCTCGGCCTCACCGTGCCGCACGACGAGCTGGATCGACCGGTCACCGCGGCGGTCACCCCCACCCGAGGCCTGCTCCGCCTCCGCACCGGCTGTTGATCATGCAGAAGGTGTTCTTATCGGTACCCGATACGAACACCTGCTGCATGATCAACACCGGGAAAGGGCGCGGGTCCGATGCGGCCCCGCCATTTGCGCAGCCCACCGGTTCGGGCGCATCATCGGACTGGCACTCAGCGCGACCGAGTGCCAAAGAGCACCGCTGACGACACAGCGCCGGGAGGACCCGTGCCCACCTATCAATACGCGTGCACCGACTGCGGCCACCGGTTCGAGGCCGTGCAGGCGTTCACCGACGACTCGCTGACCACCTGCCCCGTCTGCAGCGGGCAGCTGCGCAAGGTGTACGGGTCGGTCGGTGTGGTCTTCAAGGGCAGCGGCTTCTACCGGACCGATTCGCGCAACGGCATGGCCGCCTCAACCGCGGCGACCGGCTCCGACAACAGGACCGACAGCAAGACGGAGAGCAAGCCGGCGGCGAAGTCCGACTCGTCGGGCGGCTCAAGCGACAGCAAACCCGCCGCTGCCACGACATCCTCCGGCTCCAGCAGCTCGTCGGCGACGAAGGCCGCGAGCTGACGCCGCCTCGAACCCCGCACCGCGGCCGCGCCGGCCGCCTGTTCCGACTGGCCGTTGGCGCCGCCACGCTCACGACGCTGGCCGCCTGCACGAGTTCTGCCACTCCAGGTCCGACGGCCACCACCATCTCGCTCGCACCCGGTCATTTGAGCACGCCCCCGACGACCCCGACGAGCCCACCGACGGCCACCCTGAGCCAGGTCAGCACCGCGGGCCCGACCACCGCCCTGCCCGCGTCGCTGCAGGTCGGCACGGTCGCGACCGGCCTGGACACACCCTGGGGGCTGGACTTCCTGCCCGACGGCCGGGCCGTCGTCACCGGCCGCGACGCCGCCACCGTCAGCCTGGTCGACAGCGCCGGCACGGTCACCGAGGTCG